>JAERRQ010000197.1 GCA_016735355.1 Desulfobacterales bacterium
TTCAATGACCTTCCGATTATTGTCATGACCGGTACCGGTACCGAGGAAGTTGCTGTAGAGGCTATGAAGTCAGGAGCCTGCGATTATCTAATCAAGGATCCTGAAGGTAATTACCTCAAAACCCTTCCATCCACCGTGGAATTTGCGCTTAAACGGAAACAGAACGAAAAGGAATTGCAAAACTACCACGACCACCTTGAATCCATGATAAAAAAACGGACAGCCGAATTGCAGGCTGAAATCGTTGAACGCAAGCAGGCAGAGGAGGCGCTGAAGGAGAGCGAGGAGAAGTATCGGGCTATGATGGAAACGATGAAAGAGTTAGTATGCATTTGTTCTCCGGATTATCGAATTGAATATATGAACCAGGCTATGATCAAAAGGACAGGGCATGATGCCACAGGAGAATTTTGTTTCAAAACCTTGCACGATTTGGATCAAAAATGTCCGTGGTGTATGCACGACAAAGTACAAACAAGTGCGCATGTTGAGTCAGACATTGTCAGCCCAAAGGACAACCGTTCTTACCATGTTTCCCAAACCCCCATTGTTCACGGGGATGGATCTGTCTCAAAAATGACTATTTTTAGAGATACTACTGATTTTATAAAATTGGAAGCCCAACTCCGCCAGGCCCAGAAGATGGAGGCCATCGGCTCACTGGCCGGCGGCATTGCCCACGATTTCAACAATGTTCTCTATGCAATTATGGGGTACACGGAATTATCCATGGACGCCGTGCCTGAAGGCAGCAATGCCCGGAAAAATCTTGGTGAAATCTTAAAGGCAGCAGATCGGGCTAAAGATATGGTTCAGCAGATTCTCACCTTCAGCCGGAAGACCAAAAAGGAAAAAAAACCGACCAATATTCAATCTGTTTTAAAAGAGGCGATGAACCTGATAAGGATCTCCCTGCCTTCTACCATTGAAATCCGCCAGGATATTGATGCGGATTGTGATCCGGTCATGGCTGATCCGACCCGGATTCACGAAATAATCATGAACCTTGGCGCCAATGCCTATCATGCAATGCGTAAGAAGGGGGGCGTCCTTGGGATTACTCTCAGGCAAGAGGAAATCACTTTCGATGATTCAAAATACGATCTGAATCTTCACCCCGGATCATATCTCAAACTCACGGTTGAAGATACAGGTCATGGTATTGACGCTAATATTATGGAAAAAATATTTAATCCCTATTTCACCACAAAAGGCGTTGGAGAGGGAACGGGAATGGGGCTTTCAGTTATACACGGAATTGTCATGGATCATGGCGGGGATATTAGAGTGTACAGTGAGCCTGGAAAAGGAACCGCATTTCATGTCTTTTTACCAGTGATAGAAACCGGTTCTGTTGAACGGGAAATCATATCCGCAGAACCGGTTCCAACGGGTACGGAACGTATTTTATTTATTGACGATGAAGAACAGATTGTTCAAATGACACAACAAATGTTGGAAAGCCTTGGCTACCATGTCACGCCCCTCACCAGTAGTCTGAAAGCATTCGAAACTTTTAAGGCAAAGCCGGATGAATTCGATCTGGTAATCACCGACATGACCATGCCAAAGATGACCGGCGCTGAATTAGCCACCAGACTTTTGGAGATCAGGTCAGATATTCCCATTATCCTTTGTACGGGATTCAGTGAGTTAATGGACGAAAAAAAAATTAACGCCATAGGAATTCGGGAATATATTATGAAACCTGTTATTAGAAATAATATTGCCGGAACCATCAGAAAGGTGCTGGATGGATGAAAGGAAAGGGTAATAGTAAATGGCGCGTATTATTATTATAGATGATAATGTTCAAATACTGGATATGCTCAAACAAACATTAGAGCGCGAAGGGTATGAGGTAGTAGATGCTTCAAATGGCAATGAGGGGATAAGGCTTTATCGTGAAAACCCGGCAGATCTGATCATCACAGATATCCTTATGCCGAAAAAGGAAGGTCTCGAAACGATCATGGAACTTAAACGAGACGTTCCGGATGTGAAAATTATTGCCATTTCAGGAGGTGGACGAGTCAATCCGAAGGAATATCTAAGCATGGCCAAAAAATTAGGCGCACGATACACCTTTTCCAAACCTGTTGAGCGGGAAAAGCTTTTGGCTGCGGTTC
This sequence comes from Desulfobacterales bacterium, assembly GCA_016735355.1. Classification (GTDB taxonomy): domain Bacteria; phylum Desulfobacterota; class Desulfobacteria; order Desulfobacterales; family BuS5; genus BuS5. Next base: position 2,130 of record JAERRQ010000197.1, read on the forward strand.
GGAAACTTATAGGGTAATCTATAGTTTATCAGGTCTGTTACAGGATATAAAATTGAAGATTATTTTTGCTGCTCTTCTGATTATTTTTCTTGCTTTTAGCGGATATCACCTTTCATTTAAAAACTTCAGACTCCCCCTTTTTATACGTGGATTTTACCTTTCCGGCACGGAGTTTCTATTTCTGGGGTTTCTCCTCGGCCCCCGGTTGCTGAATATTATAGACAATGAAACAGTGAAGGCGCTTGAACCGTTTACAACATTTCTACTTGGATGGATCGGATTCCTTTTTGGCCTGCAG
>JAERRQ010000371.1 GCA_016735355.1 Desulfobacterales bacterium
TTTTCGTGTGCCCTATGTATGCTGTCCAAAATTCCGTTTATAAATGCCCCACTTTCTTCGGTGCCGAATTTTTTGCCAATATCCACTGCTTCATTGATAGATACTTTAGCAGGAATATCATCGCAATAAAGCAGTTCATATACCGCAATTCTCACAATATTTCTGTCTACGCAAGCCATACGGCTAATTTTCCAGTTACTGGAAAATCTCTCGATTACAGAGTCAATGCCCGATCCGAATTGCTCGAGGCCCTTTATAATTCTTTCAAAAAAAGGCCAGGAGCTCTTTGAAACATTAAAATGTCCGGGGAAAAGTTCTATACAATCATTTGAGCTGCAAAGGCTAATATCCTTATAAAAAAGGGCCTGCATTGCAAGCTCTCGCGACCTGCGTCTGGCAGACATATCTATCCCTGATCAAGGGCATCGATAAGATTGGCCATCTCCACCGCAGATATGGCAGACTCCCAGCCTTTATTGCCGGCCTTTGTTCCTGCCCGCTCTATGGCCTGTTCGATAGTATCGGTTGTCAATATTCCGAGCACAACAGGTATACCATGCTGCAGACTTACAGTTGAAATGCCCTTGGTAGCTTCCGCGCAGACATAGTCAAAATGTGGGGTAGAGCCCCGAATTACCGCTCCGAGACATATCAATGCATCATATTTTCCTTTCTGAGCCATCTTCTTTGAAAGAAGAGGAATTTCAAAAGCTCCTGGAACTTTTACAATGTCTATATCATTTTCGCCGGCGCCTGACCGTATCAGGGCATCAAGCGCTCCCTCAAGCAATCTGTCAGAAATAAAATTATTAAAACGGCTCACTACAATCCCAAATTTTTTTCCCTCGGCCTGCAGTTTACCTTCAATTATATTAGCCATCTCTATTCCCCTTTCACTCTCCGGAATGCATATTAAGCAGGTGACCCATTTTAAGTTTCTTGCACTCAAGGTACCCTCTGTTATACTCATTAGGCTCGACTTCGATGCAGACCTGTTCGACAATACTTAATCCGTAGCCTTCCAGACCTATCATCTTCTTGGGATTATTGGTCAATAGTCTCATCTTTTTTACACCGAGACTGACCAGTATCTGAGCTCCGATTCCATAATCCCTGAGATCATCCTTAAACCCCAGCTTCAGATTCGCCTCTACAGTATCAAAACCGTGTTTTTGCTGTAGCTCATAGGCCTTTAACTTATTAACCAGACCGATTCCCCGGCCCTCCTGCCTCAAATAAAGCAGAACACCGGCCCCCTCCTTGTCCATCATTTCCATGGCCTTGTGAAGCTGACCTGCGCAGTCACATCTCCGGGAACCGAAAATATCGCCTGTCATACATTCGGAATGAACACGGACTAAAGTAGGTTTTTCAGGATCAACATCTCCCTTCACAAGGGCTATATGTAGCAGATCGTCTACCAAATTTTCATACGCAATAATTCGGAATTCGCCTCCATAGCGAGTAGGTATGGTCGTTTCTGCGGATATTTTCACAAATGATTCGGTCTGCATGCGGTATTCCACAAGATCGGCAACCGTACAAATACCTATGCCATGCTCTTCGCTGAACTTTTCAAGTTGCGGCATTCTAGACATTGTGCCGTCATCATTCATGATTTCACAAATCACTCCAGCAGGCTTTAAGCCGGCAAGACGCGCCAGATCCACAGAACCTTCCGTCTGACCCACGCGGACCATAACGCCGCCGTTTCTGGCCCTTAACGGAAAAATATGACCAGGCCTCACTAAATCTCTGGGTCGTGCATCATCCGCTACAGCGGCAAGAATTGTGGTCGCCCTGTCAGCAGCCGATATCCCTGTGGTGACTCCGTATCTGGCCTCGATAGAAACAGTGAATCCTGTTTCAAACTGCGATGTATTTTTGTCGACCATCATCGGCAATCCGAGCGCTTGCACCTTTTCTCCTGTCAGGGAAAGGCAGATTAAGCCGCGGCCGTATTTTGCCATAAAATTAATTGCTTCAGGCGTCACTGCCTCAGCAGCCATAGTAAGATCGCCCTCATTTTCACGATCTTCATCATCTACAAGGATCACCATGCGCCCGGCTCGTATATCATCAAGCGCCTCTTTTATTGTTATTAACGGCATTTTTCTTAAATATCTCCTGCTACCGAATTGTTAAGTTGAGCGATTAGCTATTAGCTGTTAGCCTTGAAAAATCAAGGTATTACATCAGTAAAAAATAACACCCAATGGGTGAAAATTGGTAACCGCAAAACATCTTGCAATCATTAAGGTAATAGCTGACAGCTAAAGGCTAACCGCTCAATTCAGGTTAAATGTTTCAATTTTTAAAGAAACCCTGCTTTTGCCAGAAACTGCATATCTATTGATGAATCGGTTGCTTCTTTTTC
>JAERRQ010000034.1 GCA_016735355.1 Desulfobacterales bacterium
GCAATACCCAATTATCTATATATGCTGACACAGGGCATGCAACATTCTGGGAAAATCCGGAACGTTTTAACAATGAACTACACTCCTTTCTACTCCACAAAGCTTAAAGACTCTTAAAGCCTAAGTTGAGCGATTAGCTGTTAGCCTTGAAAAGTCAAGGTATTACAGTAAAAATAATTCTTGACAAATTCCCCAAATAGAATAAAAATAGCAAGTTTAAAACTTTGAGGTAAAGAGAGACCCTTGAGATATAAAGGAGGCTGCATAATGTATGCTATAATAAATTCGGGTGGAAAACAGTATAAAGTCGCAGAAGGCGAAATATTGCGGGTCGAGAAGATAGACGGAGAAATCGGCAGCCTGGTAATATTCAACAAGGTCCTTTTGTTTTCGGATGGTGAAAACCATCAACTAGGTAAACCGGCACTTGATAATGTTGAGGTAGAGGGGCATATCGTTGAACAGGGTAAGGACAAAAAAATTATTGTTTTTAAGTATAAAAGACGGAAAAGATATCGCCGTACACAGGGACATCGACAGGAATATACTGCTGTTAAAATAGACAGCATTAAATGGAGTTAGAAAAATGGCACATAAAAAAGCAGGTGGAAGCTCAAGAAACGGCCGGGACAGTAATGGGCAAAGACGTGGTATAAAACGCTATGGTGGCAACAGGGTTAGCGCCGGGAATATTATTGTGCGTCAGGTTGGAACAAGAATACATCCGGGTAATAATGTTGGAATGGGCAAAGATTACACCATCTTTGCTCTGACTGCAGGAGTAGTGACGTTTGAACGTATGGGACGTTCACGTAAAAAAGTAAGTGTTTATGCAGAGTGAAATTTATTGACGAAGCTATTATTACCGTAAAATCCGGTGATGGTGGAAGAGGCTGCGTAAGCTTTAAACGCGAAAAATTCATTCCCCGCGGAGGACCGGATGGTGGCGACGGAGGAAAGGGTGGAGATGTAATTTTCCGTGCCGTCTCCGGTAAACGAACTCTTTATCAGTTCAAGCATCAAAAAAATTTAAAAGCAAAAAACGGCGGGCACGGTCAGGGGAAAAACAGAACCGGCAAAAAGGGAGCAGATCTTGTAATAGATCTACCGGTCGGCACGCTGCTCGTAGATACTGAAACCGAAAATCTGATCAAAGATCTTGCAACTGCCGGGGAAAATTTTATGCTGGCAGCCGGAGGGCGCGGTGGACAGGGTAATGCCAGGTTTAAAACATCAACACACAGGGCCCCCAGATTTGCACAGCCAGGAGAACATAGCAAAACATACAGTATAAAACTCGAACTTAAATTACTTGCCGATGTCGGTATAATAGGCCTTCCCAATGCCGGAAAATCCACACTTGTTTCTGCAATTTCTTCGGCTCGTCCCAAAATTGCCGGTTATCCTTTTACTACACTCACTCCCAGTTTGGGAGTGGTTCATACAGACTGGGGCGAACCTTTTATTGCCGCTGATATACCTGGACTTATTGAGGGTGCTCACAAAGGACAAGGCCTGGGAATAAGATTTTTAAAGCATATTGAAAGAACACGCATTCTTATCCATCTCATAGACATTTCAGAGATTGATCCTGCTGCTCCCCTGAAAGCCTATAATACCATAAATACTGAATTATTTTTATATAACCCAAGCCTCGCCGGTAAACCTCAAATAGTAGTTTTAAACAAAATAGATATGCAATCTTCCGCCGATACAGAGTTGAAGTTCAAATCTGCTTTACCGGATAAAACAATAATCGCTATCTCCGCCTTAACAGGAAAAGGAATTGACTCTTTAAAATCGCAAATAATCAATTTACTGGGAATAGAAGATGAGTCATAACAATATTTCTTTTTTTAATAATGCAACGCGCGTTGTTGTAAAGGTTGGGAGCGGTGTTTTAACCATGGATCACGGCTTGAATTTAGATGTCATAAAATCAATTACAAAACAGATCTGCATGCTTGTTGAAAATGATATGGAGGTGTTTCTGGTAACTTCGGGTGCCATGGCTTCCGGAATAAAACGGATAGGTCTTCCTGAAAGGCCCAATGATATTCCCCAAAGGCAGGCTGCGGCAGCAGTCGGCCAGGCCGGTCTTATAATAGAATATGAAAAAGCCTTTTCCATGTTTAATAAAAAAGTAGCCCAGGTACTGCTTACCGGCGAAGATCTTTCCAATCCTGAAAGATACCTCAACGCACAAAACACTCTTGACATGCTTTTGTTATGGAAAGTTATTCCTATTATAAATGAAAACGATACGGTTGCTGTGGAGGAGATAAAATTCGGCGACAATGATAACCTTGCCGCCATAATTGCTCTGCTGATGGATGTTGATATTCTTATCAATTTGACCGATATTGACGGTCTTTTCACCAAGGATCCCCGTACCAATTCCGATGCTGAACTTATCCCTGTAATTACCAAAATAAACGAGGATATCAAAAAAATGGCGGGCGATATTCCCGGCGCGCTCGGCACAGGGGGCATGCTGAGCAAAATAAATGCAGCCGAGAAAATAACAAGGTCCGGGATACCAATGGTTATAGCTAACGGAAAAGAACCCGGTATCCTTGCAAGACTTTTTTTTGGAGAGCAATGCGGGACATTTTTTATGCCTCAAAGTGAGATGCGGGGCGTATAACCGAACTGTATTATTCCAGTTAAGCGGCATAGAAACTGCTTAAATTTGAATGTAATATCTCAGCGATCTCCGCGTTTAAATTCGGTTTTTTTTTACCAATTACGGAGTAAATGATGTCTGTTGAAACGACTATAATTAATATATCAAAAGATGCCCGGGCAGCCTCCCGGGTGATTGCGAAAGCTCCTTCCGCAAAAAAAAATACAATTTTACTGGAAATTGCGGGTAGCATTGAAAATAATAGAGCATATCTAAAAAAAGAGAACCAAACAGATCTGGAATTAGCTGCTGACCGGGGGCTTTCAGCCGCAATGATTGACCGCCTGACTATCTCTGATGCAACGATTCAGTCCATGGCAGGTGGGTTAAGAGAAATTGAGGCACTTGAAGATCCGGTTGGAGCAATAAGCAAAACAATTATCAGGCCAAATGGTCTGGAAGTATCGCGAATGCGTATACCTTTAGGTGTAATAGGCATAATTTACGAATCCAGACCGAATGTTACCATTGATGCCGCTGCCCTTTGTTTAAAGGCAGGAAATGCCGTAATCCTGCGTGGAGGCTCTGAAGCCCTTAATTCAAACCGAGCCCTGGCCGGTTTGATCTCGGATGCCCTTTCTAAAGCCGGTCTCCCTGAAAAGGCGGTGCAGATGGTGCCGGTAAGAGACCGGCAAGCTGTTAATTTTCTATTGAACCAGGCGGAATTTATAGATGTTATCATTCCCAGGGGAGGAGAAGGGCTTATCCGTTTTGTTGCGGAAAATTCTAAAATCCCTGTTTTAAAGCACTATAAGGGTGTTTGCCATGTGTATGTAGACAAAGGTGCAGATCTTGATATGGCGTATGATATATGCTTTAATGCCAAGGTACAGAGACCTGGTGTATGCAATGCAATGGAGACTATGCTTGTTCATAAAAATACGGCCGAAAAATTTCTGCCGGACATGGGAAAACGGTTTTTTGATGCCAACGTTAAAATAAAAGGATGTGAAAAGACCTGTGCTATAATAAAAGGCGCTCAAAAAGCAGGAAAAAACGACTGGCCGGCTGAGTACCTGGATCTTATTCTGGCCGTTAAAGTAGTTGGCGATATGGATCAGGCTATTGCCCACATGGCTGAATACGGCTCCAGTCATACCGAAGCCATAGTAACTTCCGACTATAATAGAGCAAGACGATTTGTCCGTGAAGTAGATTCCTCGGTTGTCCTGGTTAATGCATCAACAAGATTTAATGATGGCGGGCAGCTTGGCCTTGGCGCAGAAATGGGGATCAGCACTTCCAAACTCCACGCCTTTGGGCCCATGGGGCTGGAAGAGCTTACTACAACCAAGTTTGTTGTTTTTGGCAATGGTCAGGTAAGGGAATAGCTCTTGCGAGTAGGTTTTTTTGGAGGAACATTTAATCCGATTCATCTTGGACATCTTAAAGCAATAAAAAGGGTTAAAAAAGAATTCCCTTTGGATAAAATATATATTATCCCTTCAGCCATGCCTCCGCACAAGGATCGAATAGATGTGCCAAATGCCAATGAACGGTATGAAATGGTTAGTCTTGCTGTTAAGAATGACTCTACAATTAAAGAATTTGTTGAGATATCGGATGTGGAACTTAAACGTTCAGGGCCTTCATATACAATTGATACTGTTTTACATTACAAGTCGATTATGCCTGCGGATTACAGTTTTTATTTAATACTCGGCATGGACGCATTCCTTGAAGTAAATACCTGGAAATCATATATGGATTTTTTTGATATAATACCCTTTATTGTTATGACACGTCCCGAAGTTGGAAATTATAAAACAACTGATAAGTTTAGTGCGGTTGAAGAATTCCTGTTTACGAAAATATCAGGTAAATACAGATATAACAGCAAGATATACGGATATATCCATGACAACAAAAAGACAATATTTGTTTTTGATATGTCACCGCTTGATATTTCCTCAACAATGATACGCAACTATGTCAGAGAAGGTAAAAAGATAAGTTCCCTGGTTCCGCCTGCGGTCGGCTCCTTTATAGAGAAAAAAGGATTATATTTATGACAATCGAATTTTCAAATCCTGCTCCTTCTCTTGATGTTTTTGTGAAGGCCGCTCTGGAAAGGAAAGCACTGAATCTTGTTGTTCTCGATATAAGCAGGCTAACCTCCATTGCCGATGCATTCATTATTTGCAGCGGACGTTCAAACAGACAAGTTGCGGCTATTGCTGAATTTATTCATTTTGAACTAAAAGAACAGGGCATTAAGCCCTTAAGTATAGAAGGGATACAGACAGGCCACTGGGTTGTGCTTGATTACGGGCACGTAATTATTCATGTTTTTCATCAACCTGTGCGTGAATTTTACGATCTTGAAGGACTATGGATTGATGCTGAGAGAATATTTACCCCAAGCATGGCAGATATAAACGAAAAGGAATTAAGCGAATTATGAGTCTATTATCTTCTACGGCATCCATTACACGTTACCGGGTAGATGGAAAAATAGAGAGTAATCTTTTAGAAACCATATATACCGGGTTAAAAGAACAGATGATCCCGGAAATTGAGGATGCTTCAGAAAAAATGGCGGGATGGACTTCATTTGACAATCCTTTTAACCCGAATTTCGAAGGTTCATCTTTCTCCATAGGGACTTATCTGATCTTTTCTTTGCGAATTGACAAAAAAACAATCCCACCCAAAATTATAAAAAAATATTATGCAATCGAAATAAATAAACGCCTGAAGGAATCAGGACGTGAATATTTGTCTCGCCAGGAACAAAAAATGGCCAAAGACCACGTAATTAATGTTTTGGCGCTGCGGATTCCTGCAACGCCTAATATCTATGATCTTATATGGAATTATGAAGAATCTGCTTTATGGTTTTTTTCAAATCTCAAAGCCGCTAATGAAGAACTGGAAGATCTTTTTTTCAAATCATTTAAGCTCAATCTTGTCAGACTCTTCCCCTATACAATGGCACATTTTGCGGACGGTCTTTCCGATTCGGAAGTTGATTCCCTGAACCATCTCCAACCCGCAGGATTTTTTTAAAACCAAGTTGCTTTTATTGAGGCTAAAATAAATTATGCTTGATATTTCAATAGCTTATAATCGTTATAAATTTTTGGGAAATGAATTCCTGACCTGGTTATGGTTTACAATCGAAAAAGAACCGGAAACAATTTCCTTTCCTGATAAAGAACCCGTATCTATGGAAACAGGGAACAGGATTGTACTTGTTAAAAAAATAAATGATATTGATGAGAGTGTAACCATCAAGGGCGATGACGCCGGCCTAGAAGAAGGTATGCTTGCTTTGGGCAAAGGATCTATTGTTACGGAACTTAACCTTTTATTAAAATCAAATAATCAACAATGGCGGTTTACCATTAAGGGCGAGAGTTTTAATATCAGCGGTATAAAAGTCCCGGAATCAGGACCTGCAGAATCAAAAAAGGATATTGAAGGCATTGTGATAGAAAAAGCATATCTTTATGAGAGAATTTTTCTAATACTTGACAACCTGTTTAAAAAATTTATCAAATTAAGGCTTTCCAGCGAATGGAATCATGATGTACTTCCATTAATAAAAAAATGGATAAAGGAATAAAAATCGATTATAAAGTTGTAAAAACGGCTTCTGAGCTTGAAGATATTGCAAAGCACTTCAGCAATGAAAAAATTATTGGTGTAGACCTTGAAGCGGATTCTTTGCATCATTTCAAAGAAAAAGTATGCCTTATACAAATTTCTTCGGACAAACAAAATTTCGTGATAGATCCCTTACCGCTACAGGATATCTCCCCCTTGAAGCCTGTTTTTGCAAATGCCGCTATAAAAAAAGTTTTTCACGGAGCAGATTATGATATCCGTTCTCTGCACAGGGATTTTGGGATTGAGATCAACAACCTCTTTGATACTCAACTGGCATGCATGTTTTTAGGAATAAGGGCAACAGGCCTGGACGCAGTCCTTCAAACCAACTTTAATGTTTCTCTGGATAAAAGATACCAGAAAAAAGACTGGTCAGTGCGGCCGTTACCCCCGGAAATGATGGATTACGCTGCCCTGGATTCAGCTTATTTGCCTGCGCTAGCTGATACGGTTGAAAAAAAACTTGCAAAAAAAGGACGACTTGCCTGGGTTTGTGAAGAATGTGAATATTTAAGCAAGGTCAGGTTTGAGTCAAATAACGGAGCGTCTTTATATCTTAAGTTTAAAGGCGCCGGTCGGCTTGAGCCTGAATCATTAGCTGTACTTGAGGCACTTCTTCAGTTACGGAAAAACATTGCTCAAAAAAAAGACCGACCATTATTCAAAATATTCAGCAATAAATCGATCATGAATATAACTTTTGAAAAGCCTTGCAATTTAAGTCAATTAAAAGCAAATGGACGTTTGAGTAAAAAACAGGTTCAAATGTACGGTAAAACCATTATCAGTACTGTAGCTGCAGCCCTGGAAATACCCGCTGCTAACCGGCCTGGTTATCCCAACAAAAAGGTTCCTGTACAAGACCCCGCAGTTCCACAAAAAATAAAAGTTCTGAAGGATTGGAGGGATAATGTTTCTGCAAAACTGGGAATCGATCCCGGTATTTTAATCAGCAATGCTGTTATCCATGCAATAATAAAAGAAAAACCGGAAACGATGATCGACCTGAAAAAAATAGAATGTCTGAAAAACTGGCGAAGAAAAGAATTCGGAGAGGAGATACTGTCAACATTAAATGCTTAACTCTTCTTTTTTAGATAACAGACTGGATAAAATTCAGGCAAAGATTGCAGCCGGACAGCGCCTTGATTTTAAGGACGGACTGATTTTGTATGAGAGCCATGACCTTCCGGGCATAGGCAAAATTGCCAATTTTGTCAGGGGACAACAGCACGATAATGATGCTTTTTTTGTATATAACCAACACATCAATTATACCAATTTATGTATAAACGGCTGCAAATTCTGTGCTTATTCCAGAGATGAAAAAGCCGGGGATTCATTTACCCTTAATATAGATGATATAAACTTAAAGGTATTGGAACGGATAGATGAACCTGTTCGCGAATTCCATATAGTCGGAGGACTTAACCCGGCTCTTCCTTTTACTTATTATGTTGATTTAATAAAGAGTATCAAAGAACTTCGTCCTGATGCGGCAATAAAGGCTTTTACTGCGGTTGAGATAGATTTTATAGCAAAAACCGCCGGACTTGCCCTTGATGAAACCCTGGCAAGGCTAATCAAGGCAGGTCTCTCCATGATGCCGGGTGGAGGCGCTGAAGTAATGAGCAGCAGGGTCAGGAAAAAACTCTTTCCTAAAAAAATCTCGGCCCAAAGATGGCTTGAAGTTATGGCGGCCGCCCACAAAGCAGGCATAACTTCCAATGCCACCATGCTGTACGGACACATTGAAACCACTGAAGAACGTGTCAATCACCTTATATTGTTAAGGGAACTTCAGGATAAGACAGGAGGTTTTTCCGCTTTTATTCCACTTGCTTTTCATCCGCAAAATACTCAATTGTCGCATTTACACAATACAACCGCTTGTGATGATCTTAAAAATATTGCCGTAGCCCGCCTGATGCTGGATAATTTTGATCATATCAAAGCGTACTGGATCATGATCGGCGAAAAACTTGCTCAAGTGGCACTATCTTTCGGGGCGGATGATCTGGACGGAACCATTATTGAAGAAAAAATCACCCACATGGCCGGAGCAACTTCAGCCAAAGGGCTTAGCAGGGAAAAAATGAAACGGATTATAAGCGCGGCAGGTTTTACACCTGTGGAGAGAGACTCATTTTATAATCCTTTAACGGAATGATAAACTCGTAAAAAGTAAAACCGCTGACGCCATCACGGAATGATATGCCGCTTAATCTGAACACCCGAATAGACCCCGATACGGCCCTTGACCTGTTAAATAACACTCCTATATTAACCCTTGCCGACCTGGCAGACAGAAAAAGAAGGAAAATCCACCAGGATAATATTGTCACCTTTGTAATAGACAGAAATATCAATTATACCAATGTATGCGTATCAGGATGCCTTTTTTGCGCCTTTTACAGGCCTGAAAATCATAAAGAAGCTTACGTACTTTCAAAAACCGGGCTCAAACAAAAAATAGAAGAGACCTTGAAACTGGGCGGTACCCAGATACTGCTCCAGGGAGGGATGCATCCCGGGCTTGAGCTCGATTTTTACCTGGATTTGCTCCAGTATATAAAAAATAATTTTCCGATTCACATCCATGGCTTTTCGCCCCCTGAAATATGCTATATTGCAGAAAAATCTTCCCTTTCCATTGCAGATACATTAAAAAGGATGATCAAGGCTGGTCTTGGTTCAATTCCGGGCGGAGGAGCCGAGATCCTGGTTGATCAAATAAGGGAAAAAATATCTCCCGGAAAATGCACAGCCGATCAATGGATAGAGGTCATGCGCTCGGCTCATAAAGCCGGCCTTAAAACAACGGCCACAATGATGTTCGGTCATATTGAGAAAAAGAAACATATTATCCGGCATCTGATGCGGATACGCAATCTTCAGGATGAAACCGGCGGATTTACCGCATTTATCCCCTGGACATTTCAGCCGGACAATACCGGCATTAAGGTAAAAACCGCAACGGCAGCAGAGTATTTAAAAGTGCTTGCAGTAAGCCGGCTATTTTTGGATAATATACCGAATATCCAGGCTTCCTGGGTAACCCAGGGAGACAAAATCGCTCAACTGGCCCTTTTTTTCGGCGCAAATGATCT
>JAERRQ010000067.1 GCA_016735355.1 Desulfobacterales bacterium
TCACGAAGGCGATATTGCCGTCCTTGTCAGAACAAACCGCCAGGCGCGTATAATAAAAGAATCTCTATCCGGCAAGAATATACCCTCGGCGCTCTATTATACCGGAAATATATTCGACTCCCACGAAGCATTTGAAACAGAGCAAATTCTAAAAGGGATTGCTGCGCCCGGCCATGACAGACCTTTAAGAGCAGCCCTTGTAACGGATATTATGGGCGTCACAGGCGACTTCTTAAACTCTGTGGAAGGTGATCAACAATGGTGGGAAACCAGGATAGCAAGCTTTAGCGAATATTATGGTTTATGGAACAAACATGGTTTTATGCGGATGTTCGGAAGGTTTATGGCTTCAGAAAAAGTAAAGGAGAGGCTCTTAAAACTTCAGGATGGTGACCGAAGAGTAACAAATATACTTCACCTGGCAGAAATCCTTCATCATAAGTCCCTTAAACTCAATATTTCAGAGCTGATTAAATGGTTTTCAGCTCAGCGCGGGAATACCATACCGAGGCTTGAGGAAGACCAAATACGCCTTGAAAGCGACGAGCAATCAGTCAGGATTGTAACGATGCATAAAAGCAAAGGTCTCGAATACAGAATAGTATTTTGCCCTTATACATGGGAGGGTTCATTACGTAGCGATAAAGAGGTAATGTTCCATGATGCCAATGATAACAGAGCTCTTGTGCTCGATCTCGGTTCCGACGATTTCAGCAGCAATGCACTCCAGGCCTGCAATGAACTTTTGGCCGAGAACATCAGGTTGCTATATGTGGCCTTAACAAGGGCAAAGTCTTTATGCTATCTTATATGTGGTAGGATTAATACCGTCGAAACATCTGCGCTCTCCTATATTTTGCATAATAGAAATACCACAGACCCGGAAGACATAGTATCAACACTCAAAGAGACCTTTAAGCAAAAAACCGATGCCGACCTTATAAAGGATTTAAATGACCTGGCGGATAAATCAGATGGAACCATCAAGGTTCTTTCTATGTCTGTTACAGGTAAAACAGAGGCTATTTCCCGGTTCATGGAGGATCAGCATCTTCATTACAGGCATTTTTCGGGGAAGATAGATACTGACTGGAAAGTATCCAGTTATTCATCGCTTGTATCACAAAGAGCCCTTGGTGCAGTCCATAACCGGACCGGTGAACCGACAGATTCATATTCAGGATCGCCTGACAAGGCAGCCCTTGACAAAGGAAATATTGCATTTTTTCCCAAGGGAGCACATGCGGGTCTTTTTTTCCATGATATATTTGAACATCTTGATTTTGAAACATATGCTTCCAGGAGTCCTGAAACGCTGGTTGAAAAAAAATTACTTGAATACGGGTTCGATGCGTCATGGAAGGATGCCGTCTGTGGAATGATAAACAGGGTTCTCTCCGCTCCTTTGACAAACGGAGAATCCGGTTTTTCTTTATCAACAGTCTCATTAACGGAAAGAATAAATGAGATGGAGTTCTATTTTACTTTAAACCCTGTTTCCGTGGAGATACTTGGATCAATATTTGCCGATTATGCCGAAACGGGTATTTCCGGCGATTTTTCGGATTATCTTGAAAAACTGACTTTCATGCCCGCCAAAGGTTTCATGAAGGGCTATATCGACATGGTCTTCAGGGCAGGCAACAAATATTACCTCATAGATTGGAAGTCAAACTTTCTAGGGGAAAAGGTTAATAACTATGATCAGGATTCAATGACGAAAGTAATGAAGGCTGATTATTATATACTCCAGTACCACCTTTATACACTGGCGTTACATCAGTACCTGAGCAAAAGAGTAAGAGGATATAGTTACATCAAGGATTTCGGCGGGATATTTTATGTTTTTATCAGGGGAGTCGATCCTGGTTGTGGTTCTGATTTTGGTATATACTTCGACTTGCCGAACAAAGATATGATGAACAGACTGGGCACAGCTTTAATGCCCGGCTTTATGGCCTGCGGTTAATGCGTGCCTTTTGAACAAAGCCTAAATAGCGTGAGCGGCGTGTCAGCAAGGTAATATGGTCAGATTGGCATACTTTTTGTATTTCTAACTTTTATTCTCAGATTACACAGTCTCTATAGATTTCCATATAATTAATTTAATGCAAATAAAGCTAAAAACCAGCGGCAGGCGCATTGTTTTAATACGTCGATCGAAAATTTTTAACCGCTAACGCATTGAAATTATTCATGTGTAAATTTAATAATAGTTTTTTTAATACAAACCGATAAAGAAGGGGGGAAACAAATGGGTAAAAAATTTTTAATCAAGATGTTACTATTGTCTCTGTTTATTGTTATACCGTTGACCAACGTGACGTACGCCAGCTTATTGCCACCGGATTCTGAAGGCCTGGTTTTTGAAGGAAAGCTTAAGTTCGATCTTGATGGCCTTTATTTTTTAGGGCCTATAGGTTATCCGCTTAAGGCTCTAGGTTTACTTGAAGTTTCCGAAGGAGGTTTAATAATAGGTGATTTGTCTATTAATGCTCAAAAAACATCTATTAATAAAGATTGGGATGGAGCGTATATTAATAAAAATTGGGATGGGACGTATATTGGTCATTGGGTGTTTGACCCTGTAGGCTGTGAATGTGATTTCGAGCTTGGACTTTTAACCAGCCTTGAACTTTTTCAGGATTCTGGGAATGTAAACCTTACGTTAAACGGCCTCAACAAAGTGTTAGGCAAAGAAGGTGAGCAGATGTTAATATCAGGTTCATTGGACGGCA
>JAERRQ010000138.1 GCA_016735355.1 Desulfobacterales bacterium
TCTAAGTTCCTCTATCCTTTTAGTCTTAAAATCATAGCCCACAACATCAAAATGCTTCGACAGGTGTACTGCCAGCGGAAGTCCCACATAACCGAGGCCTACAACAACAATTTTATCCTTGCGCGCCTTTAGTGATTCAAATGTTACCATAATTTTTCCTCGCCTAAGTTTAAGGGTCGCTTGTTACTGATTGCCGACAAAAAAAGGTCTGAATGCAGACTCATCCATTTTCATTGCTTTTTCAATCTCTTCAAGCAGTTTATCTTTTTCGTCGGGCAATTTCCCTTTGATGTTGATATAATTTGTGTAATGATCACTGACCAGGCAGGATGATGCTGACAAATTTTTGACCAGCATTGCAGTTTCTTTCAGCACATCATGGGGGCCAAGCATCCGGAATACACCCATATTTACATCTTCCAGTAAGGGTGTGTTAATTTTAGGCACAAAAGTACGCAGTCGTATGAAATCAGGAGATATTTCATTCAGGACTTTGGCAGTCCCTTCTGCATGCGCTACTGTTCGCTCCCTGCCTCCTATACCCAGGATAACATAGAGACTGAGATCTATGCCGGCAGCCATAACCCATTGCCCGGCCTTAATCTGCTCTTTACTGCTGGTGCCTTTTTTTATTTTTTCAAGAATTATATCGTCGCCGGATTCGAGCCCCACATGAATTCTGGAAAGACCGGCTTCAGCAAGACGCTTGAGTTCTTCGGGACCTTTTTTATGTATGAATTGAGAGGAACCGTATACTGTAATCCGCTGCAAATGTGGGAATGTTTTCCCGGCAAAGCGGCAAATTTCACAAAGATCATCCGTTTTCATGGCTATGGTATTCCCGGCCGGGAAAAACAGGGTCTTTACATCTTCACCATAAACCTCACGCGCCTGCAACAGATCCTCTTTGATTTCCGATACCTTGCGGATTTTAAATCTGATATCGTTTTTATATACCATGCAAAAGGTACACTTGTTGTGCGGGCATCCGACCGTAGCCTGGATTAAAAGCGAATCCGCCTCACTGGGCGGTCGATATATGGGGCCTTCGTAACGCATAGGTTTTATTACTTTTTAAATACTTTTTTGTATATCTTGAGCGCCATGTACTACCGCAAGGATATTAATATGTTTACTTGCTTTTTCAGTCCATGTTATTTTGACCACTGGTCAACTTTCTCAACAGGTAAACGTTTAATGGTTTCGATTGTTGCTTCTTTAAGTGAACTCATAATTGTTGCACCTATCATATGATTTACAATTGGATTTCATTAAAATATATTTTTTTCATGATCTGTCAGATAGCGCCATTTGCCTATGGGAAGGTTTCCGAGCTTAATCTTTGAAATCCTGATTCTTTTTAATCCTGTTACATTACCTCCAACTTTTCGTACCATACGACGGATTTGCCTGTTCTTGCCTTCTTTTATAATAATTTTAAAGCGCTTTGGAGAAATCGTTTTTATTTTTGCAGGTCTTGTTCTGGTTCCCATCATTGGCAGCCCTTTTTCCATACTCCTGAAACACTTATCCGGAAGGGGCTTTGAGAGGGTAACTTCATATTCCTTTTCATGATCAAAAGAAGGATGCAGCAGCCTGTGATGAAAGTTTCCATCATTCGTCAAAACCAACAGACCTGTAGAGTCTTTATCCAGTCTGCCCACGGGAACGATTCTTTCTGCAACATCCACAAGATCAAGAACGATATTGTCGCCATCCTGATTGCAGCTCGTAACATAGCCCTTCGGCTTATTAAGGGCAACATAAACCGTTTTATTAATTATTTTCAACAGGTTGCCGTTAACTTCCACCCTATCTATCCCGGGGTCTACCTTTGTGCCCAGCACTGTCTCAACCGCGCCGTTTATCTTGACCAGCCCTTCCGTGATATACTTTTCAGCTTCCCTTCTTGAGCAGAATCCTGCCTGGGACATATATTTCTGCAGCCGCATGATTGACTCAGGTTCTGTAATCTGCATTTATTTTAACATAATCAATAGAGAAATCGCATGTAAATACAGCAGCATACCCGGTTCCCATGTTAAGATCAAGCGTGATACTGAATTCAGGTTTGTTTAAAATATCGGTGGCATCTAATTCCGCCGCGCTTCCGCGTCCTGTACTGTTTTTAACCATCAGAACATCATTAAAAAATATATCAATTTGATCCGGCTCCACGGGCGCTTTTGATCTTCCTGCTGCGGCGATTATCCGTCCCCAGTTGGCATCCTCTCCGAACAACGCAGTTTTGACAAGGCTGGAATTGGCAACAGTATCTGCTACAATACGGGCATCTTTATCCGAGCTTGCGCCTTTTACAATTATTTCAACCAGCTTGGTGGCTCCTTCACCGTCCTTTACAATCATTTTTGCAAGACTGAGCATTGTATCGGCAAGTATATTCTGAAAGGTCTCTTTTTGAACATCATTTTTAACAACCGCTCCGGAACATCCGTTTGCCATAATGATCACAGTATCGTTTGTGCTGGTATCACCGTCTATTGTGATCCGGTTAAAAGATCGCTCTGTTGCGGTAGCAAGGGTATCTTTAAGTATATCAGGTGCAATTTCAACATCCGTACAGATAAAAGCGAGCATGGTAGCCATGTCAGGGCATATCATCCCGGAGCCTTTTGCTATTCCTGTAACAGTATAAACTTTCCCGTCAAGATTCCCTTTTTGTGAAACGATCTTGGGGTATGTATCGGTGGTCATAATAGACTGGGCAAAATTTGTAAAACCGTCAGAGGAGAGAGCGTTTATCATTCCCGGAACAGCGGCTGTAATTTTTTCAATGGGAAACTGTTCACCGATAACACCTGTTGATGCCGTCAGTACAAATTTTTCGGATATTCCAAGCTCCGAGGCGGTTACCCTTGCCATCTCCAAAGCATCTTCCATTCCTTTGATACCTGTGCAGCAATTGGCGTTACCGCTATTGACGATTATGGCGCGGCATATCCCTTTTCTGATTCGTTCCTCATCAAGAATAACAGGGGCGGCCTTAATCAGGTTGCGGGTGAAGGCTGCCGCAGCGCTTGCGTCGGTTTCGGAAACAATTAGGCCAAGATCCTTTTCCCCGTTTTTTTTGATACCCGCTGTCACACCGGCTGCCTTAAATCCGGGGCAAATAATTGTTGCGGTCATTTTACCCCTGCTTTTGTCTCCGATTCTTTAATCAGCTTCTCGAGCCTCGATATATCAGCCTTGGTGGCAAGGTTCATTTTTTCCATAATGCTGCTTACGATACCTTTGACACGTTTATCAAGATCCTCTTTGGCCTCATCATGTTTTTGCAGCAGTTCATCAACCATTTTTTTTCCTTCTTTTTCGGAAACATCACTCTGTTCAGCCAGTGTTTTTGCAAACTGCTCTATCTTTTCCCTGGTCATGCACGCAAAACCTATACCTGTCAGTAAAGTTTTTTTCATTAAATCTATCATGGCTTTCCTCCTGATTCATATGTTGCAAAAATTATTCTTAACCGTTCACGGTTGTCGGTTTACAGTTAACGGTTAAATACATAGCAAAACTCGAATTTTAAACTGGGGAACCCAGATGGTAACTGATGATCGAAGCTTAACGATTGAAACATTTTAGCTATAAATTTCAAAATTTTTTGATTTTTTCAACCGTGAACTGATAACTGTAAACCGTGAACGGTTACAATTATTCCTTAACACGTTCAACATATTGAGAGGTTCTTGTGTCAATACGGACTAACTCACCTTCCTCGATAAATGGCGGAACCTGGATAACAAACCCTGTTTCAAGAGTAGCAGGTTTTGTGCTTCCGGAGGCAGTATCACCCTTGGCCCAGGGGTCGGATTTAATTATTTTTAGCGTGATAAAATTCGGCAGTGTCAGTCCGATAGCTTGCTCTTCAAACATGAGTACAGTACATGACGTGTTTTCTTTTAAAAGATTCACAGCATCACCGACTTGATCCTTGTTAAGAAAATGCTGTTCATAAGTGGAGGTGTTCATGAAGCAGTAACTGTCGCTATCTGCATAAAGATATTCCATACCGTACTCTTCAAGGTCGGCCTCATTGAACTTATCGCCGGACCTGAAAGTTTTGTCAAACTGAGCACCTGTAACCATGTTTTTCAGCTTACATTTATATAGCGCTCTCCCTTTGCCCGGCTTTACGAATGAAAATTGAATAACTGCATACGGCTGTCCGTCTATCTCGAATTTAAGTCCTTTTCTCAGATCACTGCTTTCATACATAAAATAACCTTTCCTCTTCTTTTTTTATAGCTTTTTCTGCTCTTTTGACATTTTCTACAAGACTGCTTACGCGCTTGATCTCCTTTTTAAACCGTATGGCGCAGCCGTTTTCATCAACTGCATTGGTATTTGTACAACTGTCAATTCCGAATGGGCGAATATGTCTGATGCCGTCAAAAACATTCTCAGGCGAAATACCGCCGGCAAGGATTACAGGTATACTGCTTCTCCCCACAAGCTCTGCTGCCATATCCCAATCGCATGGATCGCCTGTTATTCCGATGAAATTCTCCACAGGTTGCCGATCCGAAATGTTTTCCTTATTATTAATTAGTAAAGTGTCTGTTAAAAAGTAATCGCTCACAGATTCAAACATTTCGGCCAGCTCAAGCGTCGGCACACAATTCGCCATACCGGGGGCGGCAATTGGTATGGAACGTATGATTTCTATTTCAGGAAACTTGGTTTTTACTGCTTTCTGCAATGATATAAACGTGTCGCATGATCCCAAAGCCAGGCCGGAGAAAAATATATCATCACAAAAATGAACAATATCAGGCTGGTAGTGATCGAGCACACGAAAGACAGACTCTTGGGTGCTGAACAATGGTATTAAGCAGCTTTTTGAAGCTGTTTCACGGATCAGGTTAACAGTCTCTTTAATTTGCGCTATTTTCCAGTTATCCTCACTGAGAATTACGGAACCTATATTATCGATTTCAAGTTCCACCATTGCTTCAGCCTGATATGGATCTTGAATTTCGTAGATCTGTATAATAATCTTTTTCATAGAGCAACGAAAACCTGATACCTTAAAATTGAGTTGACATTTTCTTTTTTGTTTAACATATTTAGCATTTGTTCGCAAATCGTTTACGTTTTTTGCTTCTTTCAATAAACCAAAGGTAAATATGATTCTTATCATTGATTTCGGATCACAATATAACCAGTTAATAGCGCGTCGTGTACGAGAATGCCGTATTTATTGCCGGATAGAACCTCCCGATATAGATTTTGACTATATAAAAGAACTTCACCCTGAGGGGATAATTTTGTCGGGCGGGCCTTCAAGTATTTATGACCAGGACAGCCCCGGGATCGATCACAGGGTCTTTGAGATGAACATTCCTATTCTCGGAATCTGTTATGGCATGCAGTACATGGTTGATTCGCTTGGGGGCTCGGTCCGGCAAGCGGAAAAACGTGAATATGGTTTTGCAGAGCTCAATATCAAGAAGGATGTGGGGATTTTTAAGGGGATTGGAAAAAAGACAGATTGCTGGATGAGTCATGGTGATTCCATGGGAAAAGCTCCGGCAGGCTTTACAATAGCAGCCTCTACGGAAAATACAAAGGCTGCTGCAATAGTTAACAGCAGTAAGAAATTTTATGGCCTTCAGTTTCATCCTGAGGTGCAGCATACACCCAAAGGAAAATTAATGCTTAAGAATTTTCTTTTTGATGCATGCGGCTGCCAACGAACATGGACGATGAAACAATTTGCCGGGGATTCTATTGAAGAAATACGGAAGATAGTAAAAAAAAAAAAAGTTATCCTTGGGTTAAGCGGTGGTGTTGATTCATCTGTTACAGCTATGCTGATCCATAAGGCCATAGGAAAACAGCTTACCTGTATCTTTGTAGACAACGGTTTGTTGCGCAAAAATGAAGCTGAAAAACTTAAAATTACTCTTGAGCAGCATCTTGACCTTAATATACATTTTATAAATGCAGAGAAACAATTTCTGGATGCTCTGGACAAGGTTTCAGATCCTGAGCAAAAGAGAAAAATTATAGGAAAAATATTTATTGATATATTTGAATCTGAAGCGAAAAAAATCAAGGGAGCCGAATTCCTGGCCCAAGGTACTCTGTACCCGGATATTATTGAATCACAATCTGCATTCGGAGGCCCGACGGCAGTGATAAAATCACATCATAATGTGGGGGGGCTTCCTGAAAAAATGAAATTAAAACTAATCGAGCCATTAAAACATCTTTTTAAAGACGAGGTGCGATTATTAGGCGGGGAAATAGGCCTTCCGGATGAATTAATATGGCGCCAGCCATTCCCCGGTCCTGGCCTTGCTATAAGAATAATCGGTTATATTAACAAAAAGAGGCTGGATATTTTAAGAGCTGCCGATGAGATAATTATGGAAGAAATCAAGGAATCCGGGTATTATAACAAATTATGGCAATCATTTGCGGTGCTTTTGCCTATTAAGAGTGTGGGTGTAATGGGAGACAAACGTACATACGAGAATATTACGGCAATCCGTGCAGTTACAAGCGATGATGCAATGACGGCGGATTGGGCAAAACTGCCGCATAAACTCCTGGGAACGATTTCCAACAGAATAATCAATGAAGTGTCTGGAGTGAACCGGGTGGTTTACGATATCAGCTCAAAACCGCCGAGTACTATTGAATGGGAGTGATAACTACGAGGTTTGGTAATCATGGACGATAGAGATTCTTCAGATTTTATTATTCGTATAGACGATGAGAGTACGGATTCTGTTTTGCAGGAAGAGCCAAAAGAAAAAGAGGTGAAAAAAGTTAATCTCAAGATCATGCTCTCCACATTGTTTGTGCTTTGCCTGGTCGCTGGTTTCCTTTTTTTTGCTTACCGGGAGATAGAAAAAAAGTCGATCCGAATACAAAAAACAGGGGCTGATGAGGTTGAAATTCTATCCAAGGCCCTGGAAACAAGGTTTGCCTCTATTTCTGAAAAAAATGCTGAGCTTGAGGGAGCGCTTTCCAAAAAAATTTCATCCCTGGAGCATAAGATATCCTCGCTGCAAGCGGATATTAAAAAAAAAGACAAAGAGATTAAACAGCTTAAAGCCTCAAAAGTCGAAAAAAAAGAGCTAACGCGGGGATTGAATAAGGTTGGAAAGTCTCTCAATCCGATTCTTAAAGATCTGGAGAAAATTTCAACGGCAATCAAAACCACAGAGAAAAAGGTAGATGCAAAACTCTCCGAACTGAACGAAATGATCAATAATGCAAAAGCAGCATTAAAAAAAACAAAATCTGAATTTACAGGTCTTGCATCTGAAATGATAAACAAAAAAATGCTTGATCAAGCCCTCGAAAACGACAGGAATTATTTCAGACTGAAAATAAATCAGATTGCTGCAAATATGGAGGAAAATTTCTCGGAAATTCGAAAAAAAATAAATGGGATTGGTGATACAGGTAAAAAAAATCCGCCGTCAGCAGAAACTTCCTCCACAAAGAATATT
>JAERRQ010000126.1 GCA_016735355.1 Desulfobacterales bacterium
ATCCTTGATGATGCTCATGCCACCGGTGTAATCGGAAAACATGGGGGCGGAACAGCCGAATATTTCGATCTTGCTGATAATGAACGTTTAATCCAGATCGGCACTTTAAGCAAGGCCCTGGGAAGCCTGGGCGGCTATGTGGCCGGCCATGAATTAATTATAGAGTTCCTCAGGAACAAGGCCAGAAGTTTCATATATTCAACCGCTCTGCCTCCCAGCGTATCAGCTTCCTCAATTGCCGCCCTCGATATTCTGGAAAGTGACAAATCGCTGCTGCAATCTTTGCAAGATAACATCAACAGATTCAAAAAAGGGATAACAGAAATTGGTTACGGTTCCGTGGAAATAGGGACTCCGATTATACCGATTATAATCGGAGATGCGGATCGAACCATGAAATTTGCGGATGCATTATTACAAAAAGGGGTCTATGCTCCCGGTATAAGGCCGCCTACTGTTCCTGAAAATCAAAGCAGAATCAGGGTAAGCCTTATGTCATCACACACGGAAGATCAGATCGACAGAGCACTTTCTGTTTTTGAGGAGGAAGGCAAGCGGCTGGGAATAATTTAGAAAATGACTAAAGGTTTATTCATAACCGGCACTGACACGGATGTAGGCAAAACAATTGTAACAGCCGGGCTTGCAGGAGCAATTAAGGCCAGGGGTTTCAATGTGGGCGTGATGAAGCCGGCAGCCTCTGGGGCCGTAAGGCATGCCGGACGGCTCATATCGAATGATGTGGCTTTTCTTTTAAAGTCGATCAATAGTCAGGATGACCATGACATTGCAGCTCCGTTGACAATTGAGCCTCCGCTGGCCCCGCTGGCTGCATCTATGCTGAAGAATATCCCGGTTGAACCGGAAAAAATTTTAAAAGCTTTTGATATAATGCGTCAAAAACATGATTTTCTTCTGGTTGAAGGGATAGGAGGGATTCTGGTCCCGCTGACAGAGGCCTATTCTGTCGCAGATTTGATAAAAGATATGGACCTTCCCCTGGTTATTGTTGCCAGGCCGGGCATAGGCACAATCAACCATACACTCTTGACCATAAATGAAGCCGAAAAAAGAGGCATTGAAGTTAAGGGGTTTATTATAAACGGCATGGACTTTAATCAAGCCGGAGATGCCGAAAAGACAAACCCTGAAATTATCAAAAAAATATCCGGCAAGACTCTGCTTGGAATTCTTCCTTTTGATCCCAAAGTAAATATGGAAAAACTTGTTATAGGCGATATTGTGGAATTAACTGAAAAACATTTGGATCTGGAACAGATACTGAGTTAGGGCTCGCGCAAAAATAACTCTTCGTCTGTTTGGATATATTCCCACATTTCATTTTGATGTAACCATATTGGATCAGCATTCTTTTGAATGAATTCGTCAATATCCATTCCGTCTATCGTCGGTGGTCTTTTGATTCTGACTTGTTTGCCATTCATGAAAACCCACATATACTTTTTTTGCCTTTCTGCCTTGGCTTTTTTTTGGCACGCTTTTGTGCTGCTGTAAGCTTCTTTTTTACTTTCGCCATTTTTTCATATTTTTTGTGCGGCTTGCGTCAGTTGCCGCCGCCAATAATCTTCGCATCAAGAAACGCGCTGTTCCGGCGGTCAACTACACGCGATTGTTCTATTTTTTCAAGTTCGGTTTAGTAGTGATATCTACATGAAATAATAGTGAGAAAATTGTCATCGACAGCATATACTAAACGATTTGTGCCATCTATTCGACGAGACCAAAAACCAGACAAATTCTCACGCAATGGTTCAGGTTTTCCTATTCCCACAAAAGGTTCTCTTTTCGTATCTTCAATCAGTTTATTAATTCGCTTAAGTGTTTTTCTATCTTGCGATTGCCAATAAAGATATCCTTGCCATGCTTCATCAGTCCAGGCAAGTATCCTACTCAACTATCATTTCCTTTTCTTGAACTTTTCCATTTTTATATTGTTCAATTGATTTTGATAGATGAGCAGCGTTAGCAGGCGATCTGAGAAGATGGAATGTCTCCATATAACTATTGAAGGTGTTTAAGGACATGACCACCGCATTTTCTGAGTCCCGCCGAGTGATTACAGTGTAGTCAGCATCATCAACGACTTGATCTAAAACGGATTTTAAATTATTTCTGGCTTCACTAAAGTTGACAACTCGCATAATGTCCTCCTTATTTCCATTGTTTAACAAATATACCATATTTATTTTAACTTGTACAATATTTTGTGCAAGTTGCGGGAAAAGAAGGGGTCACACAGAAGAAGTCTATGTTTGACCCTTATTGATACTGCTTTGTATTTTACCTATCCGTTTTTTAATTTTTCCGTCATATTTTTTAAGTCTTGAAACTCTTCGTACCATGCTCCAGGATATTCTATTCTAAGAGCCTGTTTAAAAATTCATGGGCTCTTAATTATTCTTATCAACCAACGCGCTAAAGTTAATGACATTGATGAGTGGCTAACAAAGCAAATTAACTCGGGTGCAAATTCCGCTGCGCTCCATTTGCACCGGTTATTTGCAACGTTGTGCCAGAAGAATTGGGAAGCATTGACCATATAAGTAAACTGGGGTATACTAAAGTCATGTCTATATTTGACAAATTGTTTGAATATATCCTCATGCGCAGAGGTGACGCAAACGTTCAGTTTGAGGCCCTATGCCAATTACTCAAAAAAATTGGCTTCGAAGAACGTATTCGAGGTGACCATCATATTTTCACGATGCCGGGCGTTGAGGAAATTCTCAACCTCCAGCCAAAAAATGGCAAGGGCAAGCCGTACCAAGTTAATCAAGTCAGAAACGTCATCCTCCGCTATAGGCTGACAATCGGAGAATAGCTATGGAAAGCAGATATGAAATGATTATCTACTGGAGTCAGGAAGATGGTGCCTTTATCGTCGAGGTTCCTGAGCTTCCAGGTTGTATGGCCGATGGCATGACCTATGACGAAGCGGTCGCCAACGCTCAAGTCATTATCAATGAATGGCTTGAGACTGCCTCTCAACAAAAACGACTAATTCCTCAACATAAGGGACGTCTCGCCTACGCCTAATTTCAATAAACCAAGGCACAACATTCGGGTCCACTTGACCGTGAATAGCCCCCCGTTTTTTATTCGGTCATTGCGGCCCGGCAAGTGACCCTGGCCGTTATGAGAAACCGAAATAAAGATAGGAGGGAAAATGCAATTTGATATTCAATCATTAGCAATTTTTATCCAAAGCCTATTACTCTTTATAACCATTATTTATGTGGTGTTTACACGTAAAATATGGAATGAAGCGAATTCTCAAAGGAAAGAACAAGCTTTTTTATCAATGCTCAGCCTAATGGAAGAAACCACGCCTATCCGGTTAGCACAGGTGAATAAAGGCTATCTGTTTGATAATATATAATTTTTCGCCATGCAAAGATAATCAACCTGTGTCAACCGGATAGGCATGGAAGAAACAAGAAAAGACAGGTATATTCTAAGAGATGCTGTTATAAATAAAAAAAGTGCAACAACTTTGACAGAAGAAGAAAAAGAATCAGCAGAGAAAGTTTGCAGAGCCTTTGATATTCTGGGATTATTTGATCGTACTGGTATTATTGATAAACGCCATGTCGTTAGTTTTTATGCATGTCCATTAGTTGAACTTTATGAGAATATCTTAGGCAATTATATAGAAGAAAAAAGATTAAATAGGAACCGAGGGAAAACATTGTATTGGGAAGTGGTTGCCTTTTATAAAAGAGTAAAAAATGTGCCCAAAAACCATCCGGGAATTACAGACAAGGACGATTGGCCAAACAATCCTATGTAGCTTTTTGTAAAAAATATAATTGCAAATTATACTCATAACAGATCAATTCTCGTGCCCAGTGAAGCCCGAGTCGTTGGGATTTTACCGAAAGGTGGATGAAATTTGATATTGTTACCCAGCAGGTGCAAGTCCTGCCTGAGTAAAGCTTAGCCGGCAGCTCAGTAG
>JAERRQ010000156.1 GCA_016735355.1 Desulfobacterales bacterium
ATCATGGGATGCCTGGTTTATGTATTGCGGCGCCTTAACTCTCGGAGCTCTTTTACAAGAATCCGGCGCGGCTTTATGGCTCGCTCAAATATTTCTCGACACTATGGCCAAGGCTGGGATTACAGGCGGTATCGGATTATGGACAGGTATGAGTTTCTTCTCGGGTCTTGTAACCAACTTTATGTCTGATGCCGGGACAACTGCATTACTCGGACCCATTGCGATTCCCATGGGAATTATGAGCGGCGTACAGGGAGAACCTTGGGCTATAGGGATTTCCACCGCCTTCGCCACCTCTTTTGCCCATTTCCTGATTGTCGGTACTCCGAACAACGCAATCGTATTCGGGCTTGGTGTTTATCCTGATACCGGGGAAAAAATGATAGAGCCGATGGATTTCGTAAAATACGGGTTTGTATTATGGCTCATATCATTGGCTATCACCTGGGTATTAGGCTTTATGTTGTTGTTCAACTTTGTGGGCTTCCCGGAGGGAATAACCGAAACGGCAAGAGCCGTGCTTCAGGCGTCACAGTAAGCCTTTAGTCATAAGGTTACAAGGATAGATGGAAAAACCGGATGGAAGAGTACCGTTAGTGCTTAAACAGAAGGTTTTGACCGATAACGCATTGCGATTCTTCAGGCGGAGATACATATATAATGAACTGTTTTCGGTGCTCATCTTAATTGAATATTAAATAAAAAAAACTTGACTAAATTTTAATTGTTCAATATAAAAAAGTTTTTGTTACGCCGAGGTAGCTCAGTCGGTAGAGCAGCGGACTGAAAATCCGCGTGTCGGCAGTTCGATTCTGTCCCTCGGCACTCGTATAAATAAAAAAAGGGTATTAAGTAAACACTTAATACCCTTTTTTTTATTTGATAAATAGTGTTAGCCTAAATTGAAGTTGTATATTTTTTTAAATCATCATATATTTTTTTATCTCAGCCTTATATAAAATACAGCAATTAGCCATATGAAATCTATCCATATAAAATCTATCCATATTATTATCCTGGTCATAACTTTGTCCTTTTATTCATGTGTTTCCAAACGTATTATTCCAAGTGTAAGGCTTGAACCGGATGAATTATTGTTTATGAAAGCCGAAAAGCTGTTTGAAAAAAAATACTATGGTCAAGCAATTGATAAATATCAGGAATACCTTGAACGTTTTCCTGACAAAGAAATGGTTCCGGCCGCTTTAATGAAAATTGGAACGATCGAGGCTATCCTGGAGCATTATCCCGAATCTATCAATAGTTACGCCCGCCTGATTAAAGAATACCCTGAAAGTATATTTGTCGACGACGCCATGGTTGCATCTTTGCGGGCCTACTACAGGGAAGGCAAATATCATGAAGTTATAGATTATGCAGCCCGAATTTTGAAAACAACCGTTTCAAAAGAGCATATTCTAAATATATATATAATTCTTGGAGATACTTATATTGCTCAAGAGAACCCTGTGCTCGCTGTTTACTATTATACCTTAGAATATGGAAAGGCTGATGCTTTAACAAAAGAGATTATCCTTGCTAAGCTGAAAGAAGGCGTCAAACCACTGAGGCACACAGACATTGGGATGGTTCTTGAACTTATTGACGACGAATATTTAGAAGGCCTTGTTTTATATCTTATGGGCATGGTCAAAACAGAAGAAGAATACTATGATGATGCTAAAAGAATTTTATCCGAATTTATTGATAAATTTCCTGATCATGAAAAAGCCGGTATGGCATCGGAACAGTTAAAAAAACTGGAAAGCCTTTCTGTTTATGAGCACCACACCATCGGCTGCCTTTTACCTTTGAGCGGTCATTATAAAGTATATGGAAGCAGAGCATTGCAGGGTATCGAGCTGGCTTTGAACAAGTTTATAGCCCAAGATACGAATCAGGATACAAAAAAATTAATCAAAATAATTATTAAAGATACCGGTTCAACCCCTGATAAAGCCATATCTGCGATAGAGGAGTTATACCAGGAAGGTGTTGCCGCTATAATCGGCCCGATTTTTTCTGTGGAAGCGGCAGCCATAGAAGCTCAGAATAAAGGCATTCCTATTATAACTATAACGCAAAAGGATAATATAGCCGAAACCGGAGACTTTGTTTTTAGAAATTTTTTTACACCGCAAATGCAGGTTAAAACGATTATATCGTTTGCTGTTGAAAAACTTGGAGTAGATCGTTTTGCGATTCTTTATCCTGATGAAAAATATGGTAAAACCTTTATGAACCTTTTTTGGGATGAAGTAATTGCTTCCGGAGGGGTTGTTACCGGCCTTGAATCGTACAGCCTGAATAAGACTGACTTCAGCGCTCCTATCAAAAAACTTGTGGGACTCTACTATGAAATTCCCGAGGATCTTTTAAAAGAAAACGTGATTGATGGGAAAGAAAAAGGTAAAGATAAGCTAATTGATGACGATAATATCCTTAATGAGGATGCTGAAACAGATAAAAAACCAGAGCCCATAATAGATTTTGATGCTCTTTTTATTCCGGACGGGCCTAAAAGGGCTGGTCTTATTATGCCCCAATTAGCTTATAATGATATTGAAGATGTATATATTTTCGGCACAAACCTTTGGCATTCAGATCGATTGATTGAAATGGCACATAAATATGTGCAGGATGCGGTTATGCCGGATGTTTTTTTTGCAGGAAGTTCATCTGAAGATGTGCAGGATTTTGTCAAGTGCTTTAAAAATTCTTTTAAAAAAGAGCCCGGTTTTATTGAGGCGGTAGCATATGATACCGCAATGATACTTTTCAGCATCATAAGTCGGAGCGATGTCTCTTTTCGCAGTACGGTCAAAAATGAACTGACCCGTATGGCCGGCTTTGAAGGAATAACAGGTCATACAAGGTTTACCAAAAACGGCGATGTGGAAAAAAAATTATATCTTCTGAATATCAAGGGTAAAAAATTTATAGAGATAAAACAATAATTGTAACCGTTCACGGTTTACAGTTATCAGTTCACGGTTAAAAAAACCAAAAAATTTTGGGATTTATAGCTAAAATGTTTCAATCATTAAGCTTCGATCATCCGTTACCATCTGGCTTCCCATGCAAAACCTGGGAACCTTTTACACAGAGCCTTGTAAAAGCAAATTTTTGGTTCCCAGTTTAGAATTCGAGTTTTGCTATGTTTTTTAACCGTTAACTGTAAACCGGCAACCGTGAACGGTTACTAATATATTTTTTTTGTCATTAGTACCTTATCGCCTATTTTTCTTGACATTTTGGGTTTTAAGTTAAATATATAAAAAATAGTCAGCAAGAAGCTGCTTTTATCATAAATTTCAAAAAATAATTATACCATTCAATAAAGCCGGGAAGGCTTTGACAGGTTTGAAAATCTGTTAATTCTTCCCGGCTTTTTGTTTTTGTAAGGTGCCTATCATGGATGCAGCTGAAGCATTGAGATCTATACGGTTTGATTTGCTTGAATATATTCAGGAAAAAGTAATTGTAGATTTCGACAATGACGGCAGACTACCTGTTGAATTTGCCCGCAAAAGAAAAAAATATAATATTAATAAGGTGATCGGTTTTTTCAGAACACGGTCAAACCTGCCCATCAATGCCTTTTTGGTAAAAACCGGGGATGAAGAGGTTTATTTTCTTTATTTTCATTTTATGGATAGTATCTCCAGAAGTCCTTTAAATGCCGGCTGTTGGGTTTTGAGTTTCAGAATCTTGCATGATCACGAATTGATGGCCTTATACAGGAGGGAAAGAAAAATGCTGCTTAATATGACCCTCAAGAGAGTGGTTGATTTTCATGGACATTTGTGTCCCGAGCTTGTAGTCGGAGCAAAGGTAAGCGAGTATGCTCAAAAACTTTTTCCTGACCGCGGTTTTTCATTAATTGCGGAAAACAGCACGTCCGCAATAGACGCTATCCAGGTACTGCTTGGAATTACAATAGGAAATCAGCGGCTTAAAGTCATGGACTTTGGCAAGCATAACTATACATTCACGCTAAAAGATAAACAAAAAGCTTTCATGCTCTCTTTGAAAAAGCTCCGATATAATGATGAAGAAGAATACCGGATGCTCTATAGTAAAATCAAAAGTTCAGAGGTAACGATTGATGAAGTCGTGGATTTTCAGAAAATTCTTGACCATCGAAGCCGGACGTTGCTTGAATTGAACCTTGATGAACTGTTTGATTTAAATGAAGTTGAGTG
>JAERRQ010000091.1 GCA_016735355.1 Desulfobacterales bacterium
CGATATAAACAGTCTTTGGCAAAATCAAGGATATGCGTATGTCGGGTTTAGGTTATTTTTCCCCCAAATGACATTCGATTTTTCAAAGACAAAGAATATACTGCTGGTAAGAGATCCAAGGGACATGCTTGTTTCGCACTATTTTTCCATGCGATACAGTCATGTTGTTCCAAAGCTGGTGGAAGGAGATCATTCACTTGCCAAACAACGGGCGGCATTGCAAAAAACTACCATTGATCAAGTGGCACTTAATACCGCTAAGGCATATAAAAACTATTTTCAAGGATATATGGAACATCTTCCGGCAGATACTACGCGGGTTTACCGTTATGAGGATATAATTTTCAAAAAAAAGAGTGGATTGAAGTTGGAGCGCAGAAAATTAAAGCTATTGCCGACAAACATGATGTTATGCCTGACACTGAAGACCCAAAAAAACATATACGGCAGGTGACTCCCGGAAATTATAAGTCCCACCTTGCCCAAACAACGATTGATAAGCTTGATGAGATATTTGATCCGGTGATGCGTTTTTTTCATTATGATTCGGTGGTAAGCATGAAGATGGGGGAGCAGCTATCACAAAGCAGTAATATTCAAGGCAGTCGGAAAGCTCCGGATGTGATGGATGGGCATGCCGGGCAGCTTGAACAAAAGCTTAAAACTATGCGGCAATTATTGTCATGGCGTATTGCCGGTCTTTTTCGCAGATTTGCTTTTTCTCAACGATTGACTGCCTGTCTGGATTTTTTTGCAAAAAAATTTTCGTAGGCGCCTATAACTTCGTCAACATTTCCTTCCATTATTGATCTGCCTTTTTCAATCCAGACAGCTCTGTTGCAAAGTTCTTTAACTGTTGCTGCACTATGGGATACCAGGACAATGGTCTGGTCCGACAAGAGTTTTTTTTTCATTACAGCCATGGATTTTTTACGAAACTCTGCATCCCCCACCCCAAGCACTTCGTCTATCAGCAAAACATCCGGACTTAATCTCAGGGCAACTGCAAAGCCCAATCTGGCCTTCATGCCGGATGAGTATGTTTGCACAGGTTTGTCAATAAAATCACCTAATTCAGCAAATTCAATAATTTTATCGAGATTCGCAATTACTTCACACTTGTGATAACCTAAAAGCATTCCGCTTAAAATTGCATTGACACGGCCTGTAAGTGCAGGTTCAAATCCTACTTGAAGGGACAACATGGTAACTTTGAGATTATTGTTAATAATTATTTTCCCGCTGTCAGGTCTTATGATTCCGCACAAAAGTCGCAATAGGGTTGTTTTGCCTGCCCCGTTTCTGCCGATTATGCCCAAAGAGTCTCCATGGTAGAGATTGAAGGAAACATCCCTGAGCGCCGGTATGATATCCTTGCGAAACAAAGATCTGCGAATACTGAAGTGTACCCCTGCATTTTGTACGGAAATTGCCTGCCGCATACTGTTTATAATGTTATCCTCGGGTAAAAATGATCCAAACGTCGAAAAACCAGCCACATGACATATATCGCAACCAGGGATCCGGCGGTGATAAATAACAGGGAATTCCAATCCGGCCATTGATTATATAAGAGTATATTACGATAATTGTGCAGCAGGCTTGCCACTGGATTCATGAGAAACAACCGGTGGTATTGCGCCGGAATCATATCAATACTGTAAAATGTTCCTGAACAAAACATTATCATCTGGAGTCCGACAGGAACTATGATCCGCAAATCAGGGAAAAACGGGATGACAGCAGAAATAATATAAGCGGATGCGGCAATAAGCAAAAATTCTGTTACAAACATAACAGGCAGGGCGAACCAAGGCAGACTGGGAGAAACACCGTATAAAAGCAAAAAAATGAACAGCAAAATTATGACAACCGTTTCTTTTACAGCATCCTGGCAGATCCGGATGGTTGGCAGTATGATTTTGGGCAGATGAACCTGCATCATTAATCCCTTTCCCTGGATGATGCTTATCATGCTGCCGGCGACTGACCTGGTGAACCAGATACAAGGGATAAGGCCGGTAAGCAGAAACAGTACATAATCGTCCGTGCCCCGACGGAGTAGAAACCCGAAAACAAGATAATAAACCAGCATCCGAAGCGCCGGCTCAAATATCCACCAAAGGTAGCCGAGATAATTTCCTGATGTTTCAGAGCGCAGGTTTGCGGCAACTTTAACCAGAATTAAATCACTGTATTGTCTAATGGCCGGGAGATTATTCATTTATTTATTAAAAAAAAGAACCATGCAAGAGAAATCGTTTTTTCGTCATTATTATTAGACAGGATTGTTTTCGGCACTGATTTGCCTTTGCTTTACAGGATACAAGCTCTTTTAGTAAATCACCTTGTTTATGTCAAATATTTTTCAGGAGAAATACCGGGGGTATTTATTACCGCTGTTAAGCTTTGGCTCATAGTGGCTTCCAAGTTGTTAGCACAGAAGTATGCGTGAAGCTATTCTGAAAAACGATTAAAAAATTTCGGTAACCGTTCACGGTTTACAATTTACGGTTTTCTATAAAAGGCAAAATCAACAAAGCAGTACGTCTATTCGATTATGAATAATTAATTTATAAGGTAGGTTACCATGCTTTAAATTTAAATGACGAGTCATAGTCTCGTATTAAGTTTGTATTTCGATTCAACCGTTAACCGTTAACGGTTACAAACTTAGAGATAATCGATTTTAATACCTTCGCGAATTAAAAGTGCGGCTGTAACACCTGTAACTTGCCCGGCTTCCGTGTCACAAGCTGTTTTAGAGTGCGCCTGCGCTCTGCTGCCGGATCCTCATGACGGGCTTTTATCTTTTAATATGCAACGCTCTATTCCGTTTTCCTTAAACATTGTTAAGGCAGCATATGCGCCGTTTATAAAAGCTTTTGTATTATCTGTGCCATGAATATTGATTACTTCTGCATTACCGTCAAGAACATCAAAGCCATCACCACCTGTAATGCGGGACGGTTCTCTGGGCACTGATAATCCACCCAACACTTCAGGACAAAGAGGTAAGACCGATTCTTTTTTTGATAACTCAAAAATAAAATCATTTCTTTTATTTTGCCCGTCATATCTGCAATTACATCCAAGAAGGCAGGCGCTTACGGCTATCATAGGGTTTTATTCTTTTTCTCTTTAAGGATGTCTTCACAGAGAAGAATATATTGTAAAGCCTGCCAGTTGACACCAAGATCAGGATAATCGGAAATCACAGCTTTGAAACGGTAAAGCGCAGCCTTGTACTGTTTGGTCTTAAAATAAAAACGACCCACATAGAGTTCTTGTTCGGCAAGGCTCCTCAAACATTTTTCTATATACGCTTCGGATTGCCTATAATATCTGTTTGCAGGAAACTGTTTCATCAATCTGTTAAAAGCATGTAAAGCATTCCTGGCAGGTGTCTGGTCCCTGTCTATTGTACCAATCCGATCATAATAACAGCGCGCGATCTGGTACAAGACATAAGGAATTTTTTCATTACGCGGGTGAAGGCTTTCAAACTGCTCATATGCCAGCACAGCTTCTTCATATTCTTTTAATTGGTAGTGAGAATCAGCTATTTTAATTTCAGCAAGAATAGCTAATTTGCTGAATGGATACCAGTCTTTCAGCTTTTCAAAGTGTTCAACCGCATAACTATAGTTGCCTTTATTGAATTCCTTCATACCGAGATCTGCAAGTTCCTGAGCGCTTTTTTCTTTTTTGGGTGAAGAAAACAGTGCGCAGCCCGAACATATGAATAGAGAAAGAAGGCAGAGTATTACGACCTGTTTTATTTGGATAACTGTTTTAATTGATTTATAAATTTTCAATATAATGTTCCGCTGAGACAGCGGCAATCGCTGCATCTCCTATCGCTGTTGCTATTTGACGCAAAGGGGTGCTACGCCCGTCACCTGCGGCGAAAACGCCCGGTACGGAAGTTGCCATCCTATCATTCACGATAATAAAGCCATAATCATCAACCTTAATATCATCACCAAGAAAACCGGAATCAGGCTGGATACCAACCCATATAAAACATCCGTCTACAGCAAGCTCACTGGTATCTTTCGTTTTGACATTCTTTATCGTAATATTGGTAACGCCGGTTTTGGCGCCATAAATGCCTGTTAATACCGAATCCCAGACAATTTCGATTTTATCATTTGCAAAAGCCCGTTCCTGCAGTATTTTGGAAGCCCGCAATTCATTCCTGCGGTGTATAAGAAAAACTTTTTTTGCAAATTTTGTTAAAAAGATACTCTCCTGAACTGCGGTATCCCCGCCGCCTACTGCCGCCACAACTGCACCGCTGAAAAAGGGGCCGTCACATGTTGCGCAAGAGGAGACACCCTTGCCGTAAAAATCATCTTCACCGGGAACACCCAATGTGCTAGGGGAAGCGCCTGTGGCTATAATAATGGTATGGGTGCTGATTGTTCTGTCACCCAATTCGATTTTCTTGACCTTGTTCGAGCAATCCAGTGACAGAACCTCTTCTGTTTCAATTTCAAGGCCGAACCGTTTGGCCTGCTCACTCATTCTGCCGGTAAGGTCGATGCCGCTGATTCCTTCAGGAAATCCGGGATAGTTTTCAATCCAGTCAGTAACAATAATCTGTCCGCCCGTCACTGACTTCTCCAGCAGAACGACATTAAGCCGTGCCCTCGCTGCATATAGACCCGCTGTAAGACCTGCCGGCCCTCCTCCAATGATAACCAGATCGTAATCTACGTTCTGCATATAAAACACCTATGAAATAGTATTAATTATCTCTTCAAGTTTTGATTTTGTAACAAGCCCTACAATCTGATCCGCTACAGCTCCGTTTTTAAAAAAGATAAGAGTCGGTATGGATCTTATACCATATTTACTTGGCGTCGCAGGATTATCATCCACATTGCACTTGGTAAATTTTATCTTATCACCCAGGGAGCCGGACAGCTCTTCAATAATGGGACCAATAGCTTTACATGGACCGCACCATGGAGCCCAAAAATCTACCATAACAGGGCCGTCTGCTTTTAACACTTCCGCTTCAAAATTGCCGTCATTAATTTCCAAAACACCTTCTACCATAATATTCCACCTTTCGAATTTTTATTGAATTTTAGAAAAATATAATAGTATGATTGAATATTGTCAACTTTATAAATTGATACGGGTAATTTTAGAGACACCTTGGAGCTCACTCATCATGCCTGAAAATAAAGCGAACTTTTCGCTTGTTTAACGGTACGCTTCTTAATAAGATGCCAATGCAAAGTTACTTGATTTTTTAAGGGCGAGCCTAAAAATTCACTTACTTGCTCATGGCGCCTCCTCCCTTTGCGGCTGTATGAGATTGCAATATGGGGGGACAATTAACACGGCCCGCATTATCCGAAAAAGGTGGGTTGCTCAGATGCTTACTTTTAATTGATTTGCAAGGGTAATTCCTTTTTTTTGCCCCAGCAAAGCAAGCTCTTATCTATTCACTTTATTCACTATTGCTGAGGAGAAAACCATTATGAGAGGTAAACTGGTAATTATTTTATTGATCGTTTTTTTAGCAAGCCCGCTAGCAGCTCAAGAACTCACAGGAACTCTTCAACAGATTAAACAATCCGGTCAAATCAGAATCGGCTATCGTGTTTCTGAGCCACCCATGTCATTTTTGGACAAAGACGGCAACCCGACTGGTTATTCTATTGACCTCTGTAAATATATCGTAACTGAAGTTGAAAACAAAATTGGCGCGGGCGTAAAGGTTGAATATGTTCCCGTAACATCTAAAGGGCGATTTAAAGCCCTGGCCGATAACAAAATTGATATATTATGTGGTTCAACTACTAAAACTCTTTCCCGTAGTGAACTTGTTGACTTTACGCAACTGACATTTGTTACTGGCGCTTCACTAATGACCTTAAAAGATAATAAGGCTCGTGATTCTGCCGGTTTTGATGGGAAAAAAATTGGAGTCGTGAAAGACACAACGACCGCCGTCGCATTGAAAAAACTAATGCGAGAAACATCAACGAATGCAGAAGTTGTCTTATTCAATTCAGCAAAAGATGGCATTGATGCGTTACTAAAGAAGAAAATCGATGCCTTTTCTTCTGATCAGGTCGTACTTATTGGTATAGCTTTAAAAACGAATGCCCCGATGAACTTTGTGATTGATCCCAACGTGTTTTCCTTTGAGCCTTTTGCGTTTGCCGTAAGGCGAAATGATGCAGACTTTCGCCTTGTTGCAGATCGCGTGATATCTGATCTTTACCGATCAAACAAGATACTGGAAATTTACGACAAATGGATTGGCAAATTTATCCGACAAAGGCTGCCCATATTCGATGCAATGATCCAACTTAATGCAACACCAGAGTGATAATAGTGGGGATGGGAGGATATTTGATGCTCTTCCGCTAATACTTTGCTTTGGAAATATATTTTATTTTCAATAAGTTATAGGCTAACCCCTTGGTTTGCTTAATCACATAGGTTGGGTTGAGGGACGGAGTCCCGAAACCCAACAATAGCTTAAGATCGTTGGGTTTCGCTTCACTCAATCCAACCTACCAAAAGTGACCAAAACAAAGATCAGAACATAATCAAAGTATTAGCGTAAGAGCATCGGATATTTATATATATAAGAAATAACGAATGACGAGTATTGGCTACTGTTCATTACATTAGCGGTTTTATCAATTATTTTCCCTGGTCTTGTAAAACTCTATTTCCGGCCAATGCTCCATGCCGTACTCGAGCTGCCATTCACTTGTGGTGAGAAAAGCCTTTGACCCTTCGGCATCCCTTGCGATATTGCTTTTGTTGTTTTTTTCAAAATCGTCCATTTTTTTGGGATCATCGCATGCGATCCATCTCGCGACATTATATTGCGAGGGTTCGTAAACTGCAGCAACGCCATATTCAGTTTCCAGGCGCGCCATTGTGATGTCAAACTGGAGTATTCCAACAGCGCCAAGGATATAGTCGTTTGTCGCCACCGGCCGGAAGACCTGAATAACACCTTCTTCCGCAAGCTGGGTTAGCCCTTTGTGAAGATGCTTGGCTTTCATAGGATTTTTGAGAATCACTCTTTTGAAAAATTCAGGAGCAAAATTGGGAATTCCGCAGAATTTTAAGGGCTCTTTTTCTGAAAAGGTGTCTCCGATCTTGATGGTGCCATGGTTGTGGATACCGATGATATCGCCGGGATAGGCTTCTGATACGTTTTCACGCTCATTGGCCATAAAAATTGTGGCATTGGCAAAGGTAACAATTTTTCCTATCCGGTGGTGGA
>JAERRQ010000313.1 GCA_016735355.1 Desulfobacterales bacterium
GTAATATGGGTTCCATCAATATTCGACACAAAATGAACAGACAGGCCTTCTTTTGCATAGGGTTTCAGAGACTCCGTAACCATTACCGGCCCCAGATCCGAACCGCCGATTCCGATATTTACGATATCGGTAACCTTTTTGCCTGTGAAACCCTTCCATTCACCGGAAATGATTCTATTCGAGAAGTCCTTCATCTTTTCCAGAACCGCATTTACTTCCGGCATGACATCCCGGCCGTCAACATAAATGGGAGCGTTTTCCCTGTTTCTTAAGGCAACGTGCAGCACAGGCCTGTTTTCCGTCTCATTTATCCTCTCCCCGGAAAACATTTTGTCGATGGAATCTTTCAGACCGGCTTCATGGGCTAATCCAAGCAACAGTTTCAGGGTTTCTCTGGTTATGATATTTTTAGAGTAATCAACAAAAATATCATTAAATCTGATGGAAAATTTTTTGAATCTTTCCGGATCTTTCGCAAACAGATCTTTCATGTGAATATGCTTAATTATTTCGGAATGATCTTCAAGCTTGTTCCAGCTGTTTGTTTTTGAAGGATTAATCTTAATCAGCACGTCAGAACCCCCATTTTTATAAAAAAGAAAGTTAAGAATTAAGTTCTCAATAATTACTGCGGAAATAGATAAATCAACGTAATATACGCTCTGTCTGTCAGAAGAGTATAGATTTTTCTTATTATAACGGATTTGGGGGAAGCCATGCTTTATTTTATAGGGTTTAGAAGGTGTGATATTGAAAGAGCGTTGGCGGAAGTGCATGGGAATCGAACCCACCCGAGACGGTTCTAGCGCCTCACACCGGATTTGAAGTCCGGGAGCCCCACCAGTGAGCTGTGCACTTCCAGAAAACCAGCATACCTTCCTTATTCCTCTCCTTTGGATTATTAAGTCCGGCAAGCTGCAAACATCTAATCTTAGTGCCTGAGAACTCTCTTTTCAAGAAAAAAATATAAAACTTGCTTTTTTATATAAAAGCATGATTCAAATATAATAATGTGTCAAGAAAATAAATATAGATTTTCAGATTAGACCCGTTCGATTTCAAACCAGAGATATGAGGATGCATCTATGATAAAAAAGTCTTGGATAAACAGGCCCAGACTGACTGAAACATTTATGAGGCTTGTTCGAATTGACAGTATTTCAAAAGAAGAAGGCGCAATTTCAGATGAAATTATCAAAATCCTAAAAGGCCTTGGTGCAGAGACGGTCATAGACGGTGCGGGTGACAAAATTGGCGGTGAAACAGGAAATATTGTTGCCAAATTACAGGGAAATGTGGATGTGCCCGCTATTCTGTTGAGCGCTCATATGGATACTGTAGAACCTGGCAGAGGTGTCAGGCCGGTCTTTAAAGACGGCCTGTTTCGCAGTGACGGAACTACAATTCTGGGAGCCGATGACAAAAGCGCGCTGGCTATTATTTTCGAAGTTATGGATATAATAAAGGAGAGAGGCATCCCATGCGGTCCTGTAGAATTGGTAATTACCGTTTGTGAGGAGATAGGGCTTTTAGGCGCAAAAAATTTGGATTTTAGTCTGCTTTCTGCAAAATTCGGTTATGTTCTCGATTCCACAGAGACCTTTGGTATTGTGACGCGCGCTCCTGCCTTAAACAGGTTTGAATTTGAAATCCACGGGAAGGATGCCCATGCAGGGGCTTCTCCTGAAAAAGGTATCAATGCAATCCAGCTTGCAGGCAAGGCTATTTCAAAAATTCATACCGGCCGTATCGATAATGAAACCACCTGCAATATAGGAATGATACAAGGCGGTGTTGCGACAAATATTGTACCGAATCTTGTAACAGTTAAAGGTGAAGTGCGGAGCCATAACGGAAAAAAACTGGATGATCTGACATCTGAAATAGTATCCTGTTTTAAAGATGTAATTGAGGAATAT
Organism: Desulfobacterales bacterium; assembly: GCA_016735355.1. GTDB lineage: Bacteria > Desulfobacterota > Desulfobacteria > Desulfobacterales > BuS5 > BuS5. The sequence goes on from JAERRQ010000313.1 coordinate 1,920, forward strand.
AAGAATGAATCAGGAGAGGATTCTCTTCCTGTGCTGGAAGTATTGATAGAGAATGATTTTCCGTTACTTAAAATCCCGGATGACCATATGATGATATCACTGGCATGTAATGCGGCAGGAAATCTTGGAAAAAAGATGCTAACCAAAATAACGGGCGGAGGCTCGGATGCCAATATTTTTTTTGAAAAAGGGCTGATCACCGGTGTGCTCGGAACCGGCATGCGCGATGTGCATACAGTGCGTGAAAATATTTTGTTAGATGACATGGTTGATGCGGCAGAACTTTTACTGGAGATTATAAAACTTCATTCAGAAACAGGGGCGATGAATTAATGACGGCATATTTCGACTGTTTTTCCGGAATAAGTGGTGACATGACCCTGGGAGCATT
>JAERRQ010000096.1 GCA_016735355.1 Desulfobacterales bacterium
GTTTATCCCCTTAAGCTGATATTCGACAGGATCTTCAACCGTTATGATCTTTTTCTCAGCGGAATTCAATTTTGAAAGCGAAGCATACAGGGTGGTGGTTTTTCCGCTCCCTGTGGGGCCGGTAACGAGGATGATGCCGTAAGGCTGCTCTATCAGTTTGTTGTAGCTGGTCAAAACAGCTTCGGGAAAACCGAGTTCCACAAAGTCGAGCACCAGCGACTCCCGGTCCAGAATTCTCATTACCAGGCTTTCACCGAAGAGCGTCGGAACTGTCGATACCCGGAAGTCGATCTCTTTGCCCGCAATTTTAAGCTTGACCCTGCCGTCCTGGGGCAGACGCCTTTCCGCAATATTCATTTTGGCAATGATTTTAACCCTTGATATTATTGCAGCCTGGAGACGTTTGGGGGGAAACTCGGCGTCAAGCAGCACGCCGTCAATCCTGTATCTTATCTTGAAATCCTTTTCAAAGGGCTCAAAATGAATGTCGCTGGCCATCATTTCCACGGCCCTGGTAATGATTTTGTTGACCAGTTTGATTATCGGTGCCTCGGAAGCCAGGTCCTTGAGGTGGCTGACATCCTCTTCCATTGCAGCAAGATCGCCGCCATTAGTCTTGTCCATTTCCTCGATTATTTTTTCCACGGACTGAGCCCCGGCTCCATAGCCGGTTTCTATGGCCTCCAGGATCTCTTCCTCCTCGCCCCTGAAAATATCCAGTTCAAACCCAAAAGATAGCCGGATGGCATCTATGGTGTAAAAATCATCCGGATCAGCCATTACGATTCGCAATATGTTATCTTTCAGCTCAAAAGGATAGAACCTGGACTGCTTCATAAACTCAACGGACAGATTTTTATCAAAGATCGCCTGTTTTTTATGGTACTCTTCTAGTGATAATCGTGGAATCTTTTTTTGTATGATTTCAGGCATATGATTTTTTTTGGCGACAAATTTAAATTCGAGGTCTTTTAATTTCTCTGGTAATTTTTCTGGTAGCTACTCGTTTAAGAATACCTTCTGTCGGGAATTGCTTATAATTGAATAAAAATTTTTCATGGAAAGTGTGAAATATATTTTACTTTTTACATGATATGTTGGATATCGTGAATGTTTATAAAAAAACTTGACGTATTTATTTTATCAATAGATTATTGCTACTGCAATAAAAAATAATCACTCTCACTGCCTCTGGTGGTGAACAAAAAAAGGATTTCCTGTGAACGATACCAAAGACATCATATTGATAAACGCTAATATTGAAATTTCCGTCACAGCGCTTCAGACAATTGTCGACAACGCAAAAAAGGCTGTCGGACGGGATGCAAAGGGGCATTATCGCGTGGACACCGCTGACAAGGTCAGTGAAATGATTTCACGTTTTCTTATGGAAAAAGATTTTGAGGGTTATGTTAATATCACGGATAATTAGGAACGGGGATGAAATAACTTCCCTGAATATCTCGCATATATCACAGCGCGAGGCCTCCCCCAAAATGCCGTTGTGACCTGTATAAAAGAATAAATCATTATTTCCGACAGTTACATTTCTTCGACAAAAATACTATATATAGTGATTTTTTTGTTGACATACAACAACATGTTGTATAGTTTCTTTGTTAAAAGAAGATTTAACAGTAATTCAACTTGAGCTGTGGCTCCGGGAGTAACCTATGTTTGAAGAGATAAAAAAACGGGACGGAAGGGTTGTAGAGTTCGATTCACCCAAAATTACAGCGGCTATTGCATGCGCAGGAAAGGCTACCGGCGAGTTTGAAGAAAGGGAGGCCAGGAAACTGACCCTCAGGGTTCTGACCCTGTCCCATGAGATTCGGTTGGGACCGATTCCCGATGTGGAAGAGATACAGGATATTGTCGAAAGAGTCCTTCTCGATTCACCATATTACAAGACAGCCAAATCATATATACTTTACCGGGAGCAGCATGCACAGATCAGGAATATTACCACCAGGGCCAATATAGATCTGGTTGAGCATTATATCCGGAAAGAAGACTGGAAGGTAAAAGAGAACAGTAATATGTGTTATTCATTGCAGGGGTTGAATAATTACATATCATCCGGAATTACATCCGAGTACTGGCTTAACCGGATATATCCTCCTGAGATAAGAAGGGCTCACAAAAGTGGTGACATTCATATCCATGACTTGAGTTTGCTTTCAGTATATTGCGTTGGCTGGGATCTTGCCGATCTTTTAAAAAACGGTTTTAAAGGTGTTGAGGGCAAGGTAGAGAGCGCTCCACCCAAGCATCTCAGGTCGGCCCTGGGGCAGATAGTTAATTTTTTCTACACATTACAGGGGGAAGCCGCAGGAGCCCAGGCCCTTTCAAATTTTGATACCCTTTTAGCGCCTTTTGTCCGCCATGATAATTTAAGCTACACCGAAGTAAAACAGGCCATGCAGGAGTTTATCTTTAATATTAATATTCCTACGCGGGTCGGTTTCCAGACACCTTTTACAAATATCACCATGGATTTGTGCGTGCCGTCCACTCACAAGGACCAGACCGTCATTATTGGCGGCCGGGAAACCGATGATACCTATTCCGGTTTTCAGCCGGAAATGGATATGTTAAACCGGGCCTTTGCCGAGGTGATGATGGCAGGCGACGCCAGGGGCAGGGTCTTTACCTTTCCCATACCGACTTATAATATTACAGCCGATTTTGACTGGGACAATCCTAATCTTGATGCAGTCTGGAGAATGACCGGCAAGTACGGCATCCCCTATTTTTCTAATTTTGTGAATTCCGACATGTCGCCTGAAGACGCAAGATCAATGTGCTGCCGGCTGCGTCTGGATAACAGGGAGTTGTTGAGAAGGGGCGGCGGGCTTTTCGGGGCCAACCCGCTTACAGGTTCCATTGGGGTTGTAACAATAAATCTGCCCAGAATAGGATTTGTTGCCGGTAATGAAGAAGATTTTATGGCAATTCTTAGAAAGCATATTATGACTTCGGTTGAAAGCCTTTCGATCAAGCGTAAGGTGCTTGAACAGTTTACGGAAAATAATTTGTATCCCTATTCAAAGTTTTATCTTAGAGCCGTAAAAGAGGG
>JAERRQ010000124.1 GCA_016735355.1 Desulfobacterales bacterium
TCAGATCGGGTAAAGATGGCCTGAAGCTGTGATGCATAGTTGGGGAAGTTATTTCGTCCACGTTCCTAAGGTTCTGAATTTCTTTATACCTTTAGGGAAGAGCTTCAGGAAATAATAGACGGCTACACCCGGGACGGCTTTAATGGCTATGAGATAATTCTGAAAAACAGGTTCAGGGAAAAGATAGTTATTTTTTACAATGAATTCAGAGAGATGAGAACAAAAGTTGCATATCCGACCGCCATAACAAATTCTTCGGATCTTATCCTTATCCTGAAATATCTTGCAGGGCGTCTGACTGTATCAGACTTTGAAATCGATTTTGGAGAAAAGGGAACGGCCCTGACGAAAAGGTAGGTGAATATATAGTAGCCAGTTTAATATACGGTAACCGTTCACGGTTGTCGGTTTACGGTTAACAGTTGAATCGAAATACAGACTTAATACGAGACTATGACTCGTCATTTGAATTTACAGCACGGTAACCGACCTTATAAATCAATTATTCATAATCAAATAGACGTACTGTTTTGTTGATTTTGTCTTTTTTAGAAAACCGTAAACTGTAAACCGTCCACGTTCCTAAGGTCCCGGCTCATTTATTTGTAATTACTAATTCAGAGTGGGGGACGTATTTACTCCAGACCTCTGTAACCGTGCTGGAACTCTTTGTCATAAAGTTTGGATTTGTACTTTAACTGGTCAAGGCTTACGTTAAGTGCTTTGCCGACAATGATTAAGGCTTGATGAGTTATTTTTTTTTCTTTTACAATTCGGGCAAGATCTTTCACCTGAGTGCAAAATATTTTTTCTTCAGGCTGGCTGACTCTGAATGCGACTGCGCAGGCGCATTCCCCGCCATAAGTTTTTTCTAAAATGTTAGCTACTTTATCGATCATGGTAATGCTGAGATAGATTACCATTGATGCTTGGTGGGCTGCCAATTTGGCCAAAGCCTCTGCTTCCGGTACCGGAGTCCTGCCTTCCATACGTGTTAGAATCAGAGTTTGGGAAATTTCCGGCAGGGTATACTCTATGCCCATGGATGCAGCTGCCGCAAAGGCGGCCGTAACTCCGGGTATAACAATATAATCAATTGCTTTTTTATTCAATTCGGCCATCTGTTCAAAAATGGCTCCATAAAGACTGGGGTCGCCGGTATGCAGGCGCACAACATTTTTCCCATCTGAATAATATTTTTCAATTTCTTCTATTATTTCAGCAAGATGCATTGAGGCGCTGCTTAAGATTTTTACTCCCTTGGTAGTCCATGTTAACAGGCTTTCCGGCACAAGCGAGCCTGCATAAATAACCAGATCGGCATCCATAAGAGCGCGCTGTCCTTTAACAGTAATCAGTTCAGGGTCTCCCGGCCCGGCTCCGACAAAAATTACAGGATTGGTTTTGGACATATTACAACCTCCTTGCGTTTCCGGTTATTATCCATACCGGATTTTGAGATTCCAGCCTTTCACCCCATGGCATATCTTTTCTATTATTTACCTGGATCTGGATAAAATCGGTTTTAAATCCGGCCTTCTTCAATGGCTGGAGGGCAGCTTCAATATTCTGTATTAAAACCGTATTGATGACTATAATCCCATTTTTTTTGAGGCGGGAAGATGCTGCTTTTATAATTTTTTCCAAATCCCGGCCTCCTCCTCCTATAAAGATTCGATCCGGCTGCGGCAGGTTGCCGAGCCCCTGGGGCAGTTTTGTCCGGATTATTTCAAGATTATTTACATTATAGCGTTTTTTATTATTCTGAATCTGTATTATTCTTTTTTTATGTTGTTCCACGGCAAATATTACACCGGTTGTAATAAAACAGGATGATTCAATAGATATTGAACCGCTGCCGGCTCCTAAATCCCACAATATACTATCCGTCAGAAGATGGAGTTTTGAAATGGCAACTGCTCTTACTTCTGCTTTGGTAATCAGTCCATCCTGATGATCAAAACAAGACTCCGGCATGCCGAGATAGGGTTTTCCCTCCGGCTCTATATCTTCTACCTCTACAGGATTGCGTTTTAAAACAACCATGTTGGGCTCTGAAAAAGTCTTTTCGGCTGCATTGTTGAGTTCATACCATTCGATATGTTCGACGGAGGTTCCGAGCTGTTCGAGTACGCATATTTTAAAATCAGAGCGGTTATTCTCTATCAGCAGCTTTGCAACCATGGCGGGATTATTGTTCGAATCTGTAAAAAGGGCTATCTTTTCTTTTTTTGCGAGTGCGGACAAAAGGGCGATTTTTTGTTCCCTGCCATGCATGCTTATCACATGAACATCATGCCAGGGTTCCTTTATACGGGCAAATACCGCCGCAACGGATGTAATATTCGGATAGATATTTACCATATCTGCGCCGATTGATCCGATCAAGAGAGAGCCTATGCCAAAATAGAGCGGGTCTCCTGATGCAAGGACAACTATGGATAGATCTGTTGCGCCGTTTTCTATTCTATCCTTGATAAAGGTTATTATCTTCTTTAGGTTTTTGGTGATATCTTTTTTCCGGGCAGGCAGGTCTTTAAAATGATCAAGATGTCTTTTGCCTCCGATGAGTATATCCGCCTGTTTGATCAATTCGAGATGCCCGGCTGTAAGATCATCCGGCGAAAGTCCCATACCTATAATAGATATTGGTTTCATACGTTGTTTTAATTTATCCTTGAATCGTAAATTACGTTTCCGTTATAATCGAAAATTATGCTTTCTATCTGCATGTCGGAGGTTGAAAATTTTTTTGCCGATTGTACCATTTTTTTGCCCACGCAAGCGACTATTTCCGGATATTCCGGATAAATAAAGTCAAAAGAATGACGGGCAGTATTGGCCGAGCGTACTTTTTCGGCCAGCGCCTGCCCCTGATCCTGTTTCGGGATAATTTCAAGACACCATTTCGCAAGCTTTTCCAGTGTTAATTCCGCTTTTGAAGCATGCGTGTGGGGAATCCCCTGCGCCTGTTTTATTGCTTTGGCAAAAAAAACTGCCAGAATGGCTGTTTTTAATTTTTTTTCTGAAGCTGCTTTAATGGACATTTCAAAAAAATCGCCTATTTGTATAAAAGCCTCTTCAGCAAGATCAGGCATAAATGCCTGGGCGAATTTTTCACTCCGCCTGCCTGTGGTCATAATAACTGTATCCAAACCGACTGCATCCGCTACGGAAATTGATGATTTGATTGTTGCAATATAGGCATCATGGGACAAGGGTCTTACTATGCCGGTAGTGCCAAGGATAGAAATACCACCCATAATTCCGAGCCTGGCATTTAATGTTTTTTTGGCAAGCTCTTCTCCCTGGGGCACAAAAATGCTGACTTTAATATTATTCCTTATTTTGTGCCTGATCAGCATATCTTTTGAGGCTTCTGTTATCATCTTTAAAGGCCCGGAATTTATGGCATGCTCTCCGGGCGGTATTTCAAGACCCGGCTTGGTAACCTTTCCCACGCCCCGGCCGCCTGAAATATGAATCCGGCCATCTTTTTTTTCTTTATCAATAGATACTATTGCTCCGATTTCCGCTCTGTGGGTTATGTCCGGATCATCGCCCGCGTCTTTAATTACTACGCATTCCGCGGTATCAGGTTTTTTTGAAACGCAGCTTTTTATTTTTATGTTGATATAATCGCCTGTAAGGAGCCTTATCCTTACACTTGTCGGGACTTTTTTTTCAAGTATCAAGGCAAGGGCGCCTTTGGTTGCGGCTGCGGCTGCTGTTCCGGTTGTAAAACCTGATTTGAGTCTCTTTTTTTTTGATTTTTTTTGTTCAGTCTTCATCCATTCTTTTTTGTATCTTTGGCAAGAATGAGAGTCCAGTATTCCGGTGGCTTTTTCTCCAGCGTCCTGATATCTTCGATAACCTCTTCGTCGGATAATCCGCAGCTTGTTATTGCAATGCTGTTTTCCATCATCCCGGTTTCATCCAGAGCAGAGACTATATCTTTAACTTTTTTATAGGCTTTTAATATAGCAACATTTTCCGCTTTGCCCGCGAACTGTCTCAAGCGGTCGCCGCCGTTGGCGCCGGAAAGCAAAAGAAGAGACTCTTCACCTTCCACAAGCGTTCGGTTCAAGCGTGCAGCCGCAGCCTGGAAGGAGGTTATACCTGGTATGCTGACTACATTCAAGTGTGGAGCAAGCCTTTGGATAGACTGGAGGATATATCCATATGTCGCATATACCATTGAATCTCCGAGTGTTACAAAAGCAGCGTCCTGCCCCTGTTCCAGCAGGGCAATTATTTTGCGGGCATGCTCATCCCAGGCTTTTTGTGCCACACTTTTATCTTTGGTCATGGGGAAAGGGAGCATTTCGACTTTGGCTGTATCAGGTATGTGTGATTTTGCAATATTAACTGCCTGGCTATGCTGGTTTTTGCTGGAAGCCGCCGCAAAAATCATATCTACTTTTTTTAAAATTTTTACGGCTTTTAAGGTTATCATCTCAGGATCGCCCGGGCCTACTCCTATGCCGTATAATGTACCTGTTTTCTTATTCATATTGTTATTTATGTTCTCCTTTTGCTATATTTGCAAGGGCGTTAATTACGCTTGCAGCTATGTTGGATCCGCCCTTGCGGCCTATATTGGTAATGTAAGGATAATCAGTTTCTATAAGCGCTGCTTTTGATTCAGCTGCGTTTACAAATCCTACCGGCAGGCCTATAACAAGCGCCGGCGCAGCCTTTCCTGTTTTAATAAGCTCTATAAGGTGCAAAAGCGCAGTCGGAGCATTTCCTATAACATATATTCCACCTTCCATATCTGAAACTGCCGCATCGACTGCCGCATGCGCCCTGGTTGTTTTTTCCTCAGCAGCTTTTTTTTCAACTTCAGCATAGCTGATCAGGCATTTTATCTTTACATTAAAACCGTCCAGCCTTTTTTTGCTGATACCGGACATAGCCATTTTTGTATCTGTTATGATTGTTTTTCCATATTGTATGGCGTTTATACCCGCCTCAATGGCCTGATGGTGAAAACGGACTGTTTTCATATACCCAAAGTCGGCGGAAGTATGAATCATTCGGCGGACTATGGACCATTCTTTTTGCGAAAAATTATGTTCCCCCGCTTCCTTATCAATTATTTTAAAGCTTAAGGTTTCAATCTCCGATGGTTTCATTTTTTTGTCCTTTTACGTTCATTATAAGCCCTGCAAACGTCTATAAAGGTAGCAGCCGCATCCGGACAGGAGCCGAAATGCAGATGGCAATAACTCCCCAGGGTATTATTTATCCTGTAACCTTTTAATTTTTTCTTCTGACCGATTCTGTCGGCGGCTTTATAAATATTGTCTATATTTATTTCCATTAAAAGGTCATCTGTTTCTGAGTAATGAAATTCATGCCCCTTTATTTTTTCTCCTGCCCTGCCGATAATAGTATCCTCTGACAATGAAATCTCGCGATATCCAAGGGCTTTTAATTTTGTAAACATTCTTGTTGTAAAGGGAAGGCAGCCTGACATGCAATATGCATTATTTTGATGATCATAAAGCTTGCTGCAAAGATACATAAACCCGCCGCATTCT
>JAERRQ010000310.1 GCA_016735355.1 Desulfobacterales bacterium
GAAAGCGTGTAACCCCACATAACCCAGATGATACTTGCCAGGCAATATGCAACAAAAGTCATTGCAATGGTATTTAAAAGGTTTTTATACCTTGACATGCCACCATAAAAAAGAGCAAGCCCGGCCGGCGTCATAACCATTACAAGCGCTGTGGATACAAACATCCATGAAGTATCACCGGTGTTTAATATATCCTTTTCGGCAAAAGCCGAAGAAAAAGGGATCAATGTTGCAATAGCTGTTAAAATTATACTTCTAAATTTCATAATTTTTGGTTCCTCCTTATTTTATTTGTAACTGTAGATTGATTATATATCCGGCAGAATTTCTTCTATGGTATTTTTTATACTTTCCATCTGATGGGGGGAGTCGATCTTTAATCCGTCAAAATCCCTTACATAAAAAGTATCAACCACCTGATCTACGTTGGTGGCGATTTTAGATATCCATATATCGAGACCGCTCTTGAAGAGAGCATTGGTGATGCCGAATAACAATCCGGTGAAATCATAAGTAAAAATCTCGATGATTGTATAAAAACTGGAGCTTTTATTATCAATTACTATTTTATTGGGCCTGCTGCGCATACCATTAGATGTTTTTAGCATTTCAAAACGATTTTCATCCATTTTTGCATGCAGCCTGTTTGTAAAATCAATTCTGCCGGACAATTCACATTCCAGGTCTTTTTTGGCTTTCTCCCATTTTTGATTTTCAAAAATCTGATCCAGAGGCGCTTTTACCTTAAAAATACTTATCGCTATATTATTGCGCCATGTGTATACTTGGGCAGCCAGAATATTCAAATCGTTTAAAGTAAATATCCCGGCAATTTTCGAAAACAAACCGGGCCGGTCTTTGGCGAAAGTCGTTACTGTTCTTGTATCAGGTTCCACGGCCTTTTTTATATCCCAAACAAAATCAGCATCCCCCATGCTTTTGTAGAGACGCACATGCTCCAGAATATCTTCGACAGGCGCGTAGAGCCGGTACCTGGGCGACATGACATTGTACAGATCATCAAGTCTTTCTCTTTCAGTGTCGTTTGAAGCTGAAGAGAGTAGCTCTTCTTTTTTTCGGATCACAATCTCCACGGCTTCATTTGTTGCAAGCTCACCTTTTTGAAGTATGTTTATCGTCTTAAGAAAAAAACTTCTTAAAAGTGATGCGGTCCATTCGTTCCACGCTTTCGGGCCTGTAGAAATCGAATCTGCAACAGTAAGCAGGTACAACATTTTCAAGCGTTCCTCATCCTGTATCTTTCGCCCGCAGAATATAGCAGTCTCTTCATCATAAATATTTCTTCGGGTCGCTGTTTGTACAAGAAGCAGATGCTCTTCAATTAAAAAAGAGATTGTTTCTATGCCCTCTTTTTTGTAGCCTATGCGATCAAGAATTCCACGTGCAATAGCCACCCCTCTTTTGGCGTGTCCGCCTCCGGTTTCACTCTTGCCTATATCATGCAGCAGGGCGGCCCATAGGAGCAGCCTGGGATTCTTTAGCTCAGAGTAGACCTCCGCAAATAACGGATCATGGGGCGTATTTTTATCCTTGCCGAACTTTTTAATTGTCTGCACAACCCGTAAGGAGTGCTTGTCCACAGGATAAAGATGATATTCGTCGTATTGTATTCTATTAATTATTCCTTTTATTTCAGGTAAATAGCGCTCCAGAAAACCAGTATTGAGCATTTCATTCAATACATCGAATGTGGGCGCATATGTTGTTAATATTCGCTCAAATGATTTTAAAGCAAAAGCGGAAGTCCTGAAGTCAGCATCAACCAGATAGCCGAATTCCTTGATAAGCCGTTTTGCTTCAGGATTTATAGGTATTTTAAGACGCGCACTCTCTTCAAAAATTTTCATTAAAATAATGGGCGAATTGAGAATGGCCTCCGGCGAAGTAAAAATAAGCCTGTCACGTATAATTTCCAGGCCTTCAATTTTCGCATGGTTTTTTACGGTCTTTTTTCTTTTTGGCCTTTCCATATATCTCAATTCATACAGGAACATCAAGTGCTGCTGTTTTACAAGTTCCATATACCCGTGTAGCTTACTTAAAAATCGCTCAACCGGCTGTTGCCCATTGAGCTTGCTGAAATTTAAAAGACCTGCGATTTTTAGCTGATATTCAAAATACAGTTGATTATTTTTTCGATCTGACAGATAATGAAGCCAGTTTCTAACTAGCCATATAAATGAAAGAGCTTCCCTTTGAGCCTGAAATTCGGCATGAGATAAAAAACCATAATGTTCCAAATCTCT
>JAERRQ010000191.1 GCA_016735355.1 Desulfobacterales bacterium
AGAAGAGCAGCTTGCGCCAGTTGGGGAGCATGTGTCTTCTGAAGATCTGCCTGAAGATATCCACATTACCTGAATCCCAAAAGATTGAACAAAGATGAAGATGTTGGCTTTACCTAACATGACAGCACCCAAAACTTCATTTCAATAAATAATAACACATTGTTTTATTTTGATTAATAGGGTTTTCGTTCAGACACTATATATCATCATGGCTCAGGCAATATTGCGTCTGCGTTTTTAATATCTTTTTTAATCTGTTCTGCTAATTCGTTGATGTTGGAAAATTTTTTTTCATCTCTGATGCGTGTGATAAAATTTACCCGAATCTGCTGTTCGTATATATCCTTACTAAAGTTAAGGACATGGACTTCAACAGTAAACTGTTGATCAGTAAAAGTCGGGCTGTAACCAATATTAGCAACTCCTTTGTATTTACAATTCAGACATTCTACAATAACAGCATAGACTCCCCTTTTGGGGCAAAGCTCATCTTTTAAGTTGATATTTGCAGTCGGACAACCGAGTAGCCTTCCACCTCTGTTACGTCCCGGTACGACCATTCCTCTGATTTGATAGAACCGTCCCAATAATTGCGGCACTGCGTCGACCTTACCGTCAAGGACAAGCTCTCTGATTTTTGTACTGCTTATTCTTACAGGGCAGTTGCCCGATACCGGTATCCAGTTACTGACAATCACTTCAAAACCTTTTTGCGAAGCATGTTTTTTTAATAAATTTATGTTGCCCTCACGGTTCTTGCCGAAAGAATAGTCCTTGCCAACGACAATGGCTTTTATGGCTATAGTTTCAAGCAGAAGGTTATCAATAAAGCCATCTGCAGTGATGGAGGCAAACTTCCTGTTAAAAGGCAAGCAAATAAGCACATCTATTCCCGATTTTTCAATCAGCTCAAGTTTTTGTTCATACAAAGTTATCAGAGGTAGATAATAGTCAGGTTTTAATACTCGCATGGGATGAGGTTCAAAAGTCATGGCCATGGAAGTCCCATTAAGTTCCTCCGCCTTTTCAATCACTTCATGCAAAAGTGCCTGATGGCCTAAATGGACGCCATCAAAATTGCCTATAGTGATTACTGGGTTTTTATATTTAGTTTTAAAGCTATCGATATCATTAATAAGTTGCATAATACTCCCCGGGCGAATAAATAATAGACTTGACAAAAAAAAGAAAAAAAAATAATTAATATATTTTTATACATTAATAAATCCTTTTTTACAAATTTCAATATGCCGAAGTGGCGAAACTGGTAGACGCGCTAGGTTCAGGGTCTAGTGGATGTATTTCCATGGGAGTTCGAGTCTCCCCTTCGGCACCATTTTTTTAGTGGCCTCAGGATTTTCAATTAAAAAAGGAGAGAGATTATGCAGGTTCTTGTTCTTTATTATTCCAAGGGAGGTAATACCAAACAACTTGGCGAGGAGATTGCTAAGGGGGTTGAATCTACGAACATCAAGGCGGTAATCAAGAGTACCAAGGATGTTACCAAAAAGGATTTTCAGGAAAGTTCCGGCATTATCGCAGGTTCGCCTGTATATTTTGGCGGCATGGCTGCTGATCTTAAGCGCGTGTTCGATGAGTTTGTGGGTGTGCGCAAGAAAATGGAGAATAAGATAGGAGCTGCATTCGCCACAGGTGCGCATCATACAGGAGGCAAGGAGACAACTATGCTCTCAATACTTCAGTGCCTTCTTATATACGGTATGATTATTGTTGGTGATCCCATGACTGCTTCCGGCCATTATGGTGTTGCCTGCCTGCAGGCTCCTGATGAAACTGCTGCATCCGATGCTTTTAAGCTGGGAGCCCGTGTTGCCGATCTTTGCAAAAAGTTGCAATAATATTTTTGCTATATAATGCAATGGCGTCAAACAGATCTCAAAAAAATAATTAATGACAAAAGAATGATGATCCTGATAGGGATGGTCGTTCTCTGTCTTGGTTATGTTGTCCTGCAAAAACATATTAATATAAAGGCTGAAAAAAATTTCAATCATACCATAGCCGGAATCAAATCATACGCTGATATTCATTACAATGATATTTTCGTTGATCCCATCAGCCGCAAAGTCTATATTAAACATATAACAATCACTCCAAAAAGTAGTCTGGAAAGTTTAAACATTGGTGAATTAATACTCTATCAATGCGATGTAAAAGATAAAATCCCCCATACATTACATTTTGCAATCAAAGATTTTAAGATCTGTCAAAATAATAGCACCCTGTTGAAATTAAGTCCGTATCTTGATGAATTGCGCTACAGCGAACTACTATTTGATTTTGATCTGGAGTATCGTGTTGAGAGCAATGATGATTCGCTTGTTATCAACAAGATGGTAATCGCCGCTAAAAATGTGGGGCGAGCTGAATTTTATCTGAAATTAAATAGATTTCACCTTACCAGGATATTAAACTCATCAGACAGCGCAGGGATATTTTCCAAGACTCTCCCGTTTATTTCAATTTCTGAAGCATCACTTAATTATACAGATAATTCCCTTGCATTAAGGTTTATGGAGCTTCTGGCCAAACGGAGTAACCTGCCTGTCGAATATCTTATTCGTAATATTTCCAAGGATCTACAAAAAAGAATAGACGATAGCAACGAGTTTACACGCATACAATTGCAAGCACTGATAGACTTTATTAATAATCCCGACAAAATAAAAATAACCGCCTATCCTGAAAAGCCTGTTCCTTTGGTCAATTTTCTGTGGTTCAACGATTTGAACGACCTGATCGATCTGCTGCAGATCAGGATATCAACGAATAATTAATTTTGAATAAGCTCTCTGCTTTGGAGATAATGGTATGCATCCTGGCTGCCAAGAGCTGCTGCAAGCTTTAAATCATCAATACCTTTTTCTTCATCACCGGATAGAAGATAGACTCTTCCCCTGCCATAAAAGTACAGACCGTTTTGAGGGTCTATTTCCAGGGATTTGCTTATTAATGATATTGCCTTCTGGTAATCACCGGTTTCTCCGTAGGATATGCCAAGTTGGAAATATGCGTCGATTTTATTGGGATCGATTTCGATTGCTTTTTTATAATATCTGATAGCAGCCCTGTCGTTCCCGTATGTGGAACAGATCGCACCTTTTTTCCACCAGTATTGTGCATCATTCTCGTTCATACCGCTTGCTTTGTCATGATTATCGGCTTGATCAAGCTGTACCGTATCTGTTTCCATATAACTTGACTTTGTTTGGAATGATGCGGAACGGATATTGGAAAAGTCAATATCCTTAACCCATGCTATCATCTTTTTAAGATCATCCATCATGATTGATGATGTTGTGTATATTGTACCGTTCCTGGTGTCGGTTTTCAGGATAATTTTCCCCATTTCAGGTGGCTTACCGATATTCAAACCCTGCGCCGGCACCATTCCCATAATCATTTTTATGTAGCCGGCTATGTCAATATCCATCGTCATTAAAGGTGTAGCAGATTTTTTTTCTTTAAAATTACCCGATATTTTAATTAATTCATCAATCCTCTTATCATTTGGAGCCGTGATGAATAAATTATCCAAAACAGTCATGCGCATGTCATATTCAAACATCTGTTTATTTTTTGCTATACAGTTCATAGCATCCGATCCCGGTACGGGAAAAAAAGGAACGCCCACTTTCATTCCATATACCTTATGCCCTTTTACAATGCTGTCTTGAGTGCGTGCAAAATTTTGCTGTTTAGCAGAAGGTACCTGCTTGCTCAACATTTTATTGATATCGGTACTATATTTTTCCAGCCAAGGGAGATAGGTTTTCTCTATGAAATCAGCATAATTTCTCTCTTTTTTCAAAACACTGATGCTTTCGAAAACCATTCTGCCGTTTTCAAAATTTACACCTCCGGCCATTTCCCCGGTAAAGTTAGCGCAAACCGATGCTATACTGGAAAAGTCGATTCCTATTTTTTTGTAAAATTCTCCGAAACAATTATTTATTATATCGAGCATCCCCATGATGTCATAGCTGTGAGATCTGAAATTGATTTGATACTGAGGTGAATAATCGTCAAGCATCACAGTATCTCCGGTTGAAGTAAAAAGTTTTTCTATTCTACTGCCTTGAATGGCATCTGCTTCAAAAAAAACCTGAAAAATCGATTTATTTAGATTAAAACCGGTGGAAACTGTTTTAATTTCTGATAATGTGTCTATACTTTTTTGGAGCATTTCCCTGACTTCATCCGGCGATATCTTAAGTTGGTTAAGCTCTTTATTGGCAGGCATAATTTCAAGCTGAACCATGGATTCCTTTAGTTTATCATAATAGATTGACATTATTTTGCTTACATTCATTGTTATTGAGAATGAATCGTCGGATTTAGACCCTGATACATTGACCAGCGCATTTTTTAGCGACTCGGAAATATTTCCGTTAGCAATAGGCGGCACCGATGTGATATAGTAATCAGAACCGGAACTTGCATTGAAAGCAGCCTGAAAATTGTTGTTCGGATCTTTAAAAGGGATAAGCGCCGCTATTTCAGGTTTGGTGGTGTTTTTTAATACAACGCCCAAAACAATAGGACGGTTATGGTCTATCCAGTCGGTTCCCTGAAGCATACCTCTAAGCATATGGGCAGGTGATGGAGTATTCGTCTGTGTATTAGTATGGGGGGCTGCTTTCATAAGCTCTTCAATTAAGTTTAAAGTTTCGTCGATTCTGCTTATTTTAACTATAATATCCAATGAATCAGGGATGATAGCTTTGGCTTGAACAGAACAATTTGTGACGATAAGCAGTGCTATAATAAAAATTATGGGAGATAATGGCATCTTGGAGGGCTTTAAGAACATTTCATTCTCCTTGTATCAAATCTTTGAATAATTTAATCATATCAGGGTGTAAATCTTTGTATATTATCGGTAGTAATTTGGAAAAACTTAAATTTTTTTAAAAATTTGGGAATCTATACCTCGGAAGGTTATAAATTGCGTTTTTTTCATAAAATGAATTTTATTCATGCAAAGGTATCAAGATAAAATACAGACAAAACGTTTACTTTGCCATCCTTAGTAGCAAGGACGAAATAATTTTAAATTGACAACTGCACCTGGATCTGAGATTTTCTTTTTTCGACCAACTTTAAATATAAGGTGAACTGACATGCTGAATGTTTTTAGAAAAAAGGCTGGCTCGTGGATGGTTAAGGCCATCCTAGGCGCAATTATCATTGTATTTGTTTTCTGGGGTGTGGGTAACTACGGCGCCAAGCAAGGCAACATGGTTGCTGTTGTAAACGGAGAAAATATTACAATAGACGAATACAGAGATGCATACGAGAATCTTCTGGAACAGTTTCGTAAAAGATTTGGAAATAACCTGAATGATGAAATGATAAAAATGTTCCGGATTAAACATCAGGCTTTAAATATGCTCATAGACAGGAAGCTGATGATTAATGCGGCCCAAAAATTAAAATTACGTGTTTCCCAGGATGAGGTTGTTTCTGCAATTAAAAATTTTGAGGCTTTTCAGACAGCCGGAACATTTGATAAACGTCTTTACGCAAATATTTTAAATCGTATAAGAACAACTCCTGATGTGTTTGAAGCGGAACAGGCTGTGGCCTTACTTTTGAACAAGTTAAGATTATTTATAACGGATTGCGTCAAAATTTCCGAGCAAGAGGCGAGAGAATGGTTTGTCTGGAATAATTCATCAATAAAAATCGATTACGTTATATTTGATCCTGAAGCATACAAAAACATAGACCCTTCGGATAAAGAAGCTGCCGAATATTTTAAAATCCATAAGGAAAAGTATAAGACGGAACCTATGGTCAAGGTAAGATATATACATTTTGACCCTGAAAAATACAAACCGGTGGTAACGATTTCTGATGATGAACTGCGCAATTATTATGAAATGAACCCCGAAGAATTTATAAAGCCAAAATCGGTAGAGGCAAGGCACATACTGATAAAAACAGATACAAATGACAGCCCTGAAAAAATTGAAGAAAAGAGAAAAAGGACGCTTGAGATTCAAAAAATGGCTGAAAAAGATGATTTTGCCGAACTTGCCAGAAAATACTCAGAAGGCCCCAGCAGGGATAACGGTGGTTCCCTGGGAGCATTCACGAAAAAGGCTATGGTTAAACCCTTTGCAAACAAGGCATTCTCCATGAAGATAGATGAGATAAGTGATCCTGTGAGGACCAGGTTCGGCTGGCACATTATCAAGCTTGAAAAAATTAACGAAGAATCGATAATTCCGTTTAAGGAGGCCGCAGTAAAAATACGAGAAAAAATTACTAAAGAGCGCGCGGTTAACCTGGCTTATGATGAAGCTGAAAAGGTGTATGACGCTTCATTTGCAGGGGACGATCTTGTAACCGCCGCCCGGGAACACAATCTGAAAGTTGAGACAACCGAATTTTTTACAAAACAGGGCCCTGAAAACGGTATATTGGATCGCTTAAAATTTGCATCCGCAGGTTTTTCCCTTGGGGATATGGAACTTAGCGATATACTTGATTTTAAAGATGGTTATTATATTTTGCAGCTTATAGATGAACTCCCCCCTGGAATACCGGAATTCACCGCTGTCCGGAAAAAGGTCAGGACTGATTTAATAAAATTTAAACAGGAAGAAACAGCAGAACACGATGCTCAGGCGCTCCTTGGTGATTTAAAAAACGGTGTTTCCATGACCTTGGGAGCTGAAAAGTATAGTCTGAAAGCCTCAACTTCCGATTTTTTTAAGAGAGATGCTTCCCCAGGCAATACCGGTCTGGAAAAAACCATTATTGAAGCTTCATTTAATCTGTCGGAAAAACAGAAATTGCATGAACAGGTAATTCCAGGAATGAGTGGATTTTATTTAATCAGTTTTAATGAAAGCAAAAAGCCCGATCCGGATAAATTTGAAGATGAGAAAAAGGCTGTAAGTAATAAATTGTTGCAGGACAAAAAAATTAAAACTTTTGAAGCATGGCTGTCGCAGTTGAGAAAGGAAAGTGTAATTTCAATAGAAAATAATTTTCTGGAATAGGATATCTTTATGGGTGAGGATAATCATGGCTTTACAACAAAAAAATGTCCGGAATGTTTAACCAACTTGCCACTTAACGCCGAAAAATGCACTGCCTGTGGCAAAAAAATTGGTGAAGTCGAGAAGACCGGATTTGCAAAAAAGCCTATCAACTGGCTCTCTTATATTGTCAGCGTGCTTGCGTGGGTAGCGCTGTGCCTGTATATTTGGTGGGCATTTTTGTAGGGGCGATCCTTGTGATCGTCCTGATTAGGGCGACCACAAGGATCGCCCCTACCTAGCTATCATAGCTCTCATCATATCTCCGGCGTTCTCTGCGTGATCAGCTATCGATCCTATTGTTTCGGCCAGCCTGACCATATGAAATACCGTAACAGGATCCTGGATCAGATTAAAAACCTTGCTTTTTACAGCATCTTCGGCCGTATCGGCATCATGTTCCTGCTGACGTATTGTTGCAATAATATTTTTTACTACATTTCTTTGTTTCTCTGAATAATTTCTGAAATACTTCCTGGCTTCGGATACCATTTTGCTTAATTCTTCAATAGGGGTGATGATTGTATCCACCAAAAGAAAAAAATCCTTTTCAAGCTCTTTTGGTATGCCAGGGTCATTCCTGTATGAGATCCAGTCAAGTGCATCTTCAACCGAATCGAGTACGCTGTCCTGTTCTCTCAAATATCGAAACAACTGGAATTTATCCACCGGCAGCATGCTCCATTTCGGCAGATGACCACGAATTCTGCGTTTAATGACATCTGCTTCACTTTCAAGTTGTATGACCTCCTGTCTGAATTTTTCAAAAGTCAGACATTTATCCGCAATGTGACATTCAAGGGCTTGCTGAAAAGCCCATGTGCATTCCTTTACCTTTTCTGCATGTTCCTGAACTCCTTCAAAAGGCGAAGTCATAAACATGGATATAAATGGTAAACGCATACCCCTCCTTTATAATATAAGTTGAAGCATTTTAAAAATTATCATACTGGTAACCGCGGCAGCCGGCACTGTTAATATCCAGTAAAGCATTATCTGAAGCACAATACTGAAATTGACTGCTTCAAACCCCCGCGCAAGTCCCACGCCTAAGACTCCGCCCACAGCAGCATGCGTAGTGGAAACAGGCAGGCCTAATTTTGAGGCTATCAGCACTGTCGTTGCTGCGGCAAAATCGACCGAAAAACCGCGTGTATTGGTCAGGGTGGTAATTTTGGTACCGATAGTGTCCATTACCCTGTGGCCCGCCATAGCAATTCCCAAAGCAATGCCAATGCCGCCGAATAAAAGCAAAAAAAGTGGAACAGGCACCGTTGCTCCGACAGATCCTGTTTTTACGAGAAAGTAGATCACAGCCAGCGGACCGATTGCATTGGCTACATCATTAGCGCCCTGCGCAAGTGCTACATAGCAAGAGGTCCCTATCTGAATCCGCCTGAAAATTTCTTCAACGCCATTAGACTTTTCCTTGAGAAAGTGCTGTAAAAGCTTTAAACCTGCATATCCGGTTATTACGGCAAGAATAAATGCTATGAGCAATGCCGAGTATGTATCTATATCAAATTTTTTACCAAGAGGTGTTTTAAAAAGAAATGATAAAATAATCACGAAAAAAGCAAGGCCGATAAAAAAAGGTGCCAGCTTGAAGGCCCAGGCCATCGCGTCTTTCTTTGAAAGAATAAATTTAACTATGATTTTAAACATAATGAACGCAATCACAAGACTGAATACCGGTGAAATAATCCAACTTAAGATAACAGCTGCGAGCTTGCCCCAGTTGATCACGGAAAAACCGCCGGCCATTATGCCGAATCCAATCATTGCGCCGACTATGGAGTGGGTTGTTGAGACCGGCAGCGATTTCCATGTGGCAAAACTAACCCAGAGGGCAGCGGCAAGCATGGCGGAGAGGGCGCCTATAAGAGCAAGGTGCGGGTCAGATAAAACTTCGGTGGAAACAATACCTTTTCTGATGGTATTAGTAACATGTGAGCCAAGAAATGCGGCCCCGACAATATTCAGAATCCCCGCAATAAAAATTGCCTGCTTGATCGTTATCGCTTTGGCGCCGACAGCGGATGCCATGGAATTTGCAACGTCATTGGCCCCAATATTCCACGCCATATAAAAACCGAAAATATAACCAATGATAAGTATATAATATTCTAAAATCATACTAAATTAATACCAGTTTCAGATTTACCATGAAAAAATCTCATTTTTTTATCGGGTACGTAACATGTGTTAATATGCAAATCAATGCTAATATTTTTTAAGCTTTTCCATCACAGTTCTTATCTAATTTTACTTGACTATTAATAATAATTTGTATAAGGCTTTTTACAATTATGGATAAATTACGGAGGCTATCCGCCTTGATTCTTGATTTTTTTTTACAAAAGGAGATTTGATAAATGGCTTTTATCCCAACAGTAGATGCAGACAAATGCGAGGGTTGTGAAGAATGTGTTGATGTCTGTCCAGTAGATGTATTCGAGATGGTAGATGAAAAATCCGTACCGGTTAATGCTGACGAATGCCTGGGTTGTGAGAGTTGTATAGAGGTTTGTCCAACAGATGCTATAACCGTTGAAGAGGTCTAAAAATATATTAAGACCCTTGCAAGTGAGCCCCTGTTACGCGCATAGGGGCTCTCTTCCCCAAGTTCACTCACTTCGGTCGACCTACTATAAAGTCTCGAATAAATAATTTCACTACGTTATCGGTCGTCGAATTATTACAATACGCCTTCCTCCCTTTACCCTTGTGCCAAATTTCAAAAGAAGATGATTATCTCAGTCTCACCAACAAAATCGTTCCTTAATTCTATAATATTTTAATTGAATGGAATAAATCTTGCTTTCAATTTTAGCGGAACTATCCTTGCATCGGGATTAATCAGCCCCGCAAAAAAAAATTGTAATCAGCATTAAGAGACCAGATTGGGAGACCAGAATGAATTGCAAATTAAAATTTCAAACATTTGTCAGCGCAATGATTATGTGCGCTTTATTGTTTAATTTTTCCTTAAACCTTTGCGCGGAAGAAAGAATTGGAAAAATTGAATATGAAAACGGCTTTTACTACACGATTCAAAAAGGGGACACTCTCTGGGGTCTTTCCCAAAAATTTTCCGACTCTCCATGGCAATGGCCTGATTTGTGGCGTGAAAACAAACAGCTGCCTAATCCGCACTGGATTTATCCGGGCGAACGAATACGCTTATACCTCAAAGAGGGTGCAGGCAGCACTGCTGAAAATAAAGTCATCAAACAAAAAATAGATCAAATAGAGTCAACAAAAAAGCAGGTATATTATTATTATTCTAAAAGCGATCAGGCTGGTTTTATAAAAAGTGATGCCGCCAAACCGTCCGGCACTATTTTGAAAGTAAAAGATAAAAAGGTAATGATAAATGAAGGGGATATT
This sequence comes from Desulfobacterales bacterium, assembly GCA_016735355.1. Classification (GTDB taxonomy): domain Bacteria; phylum Desulfobacterota; class Desulfobacteria; order Desulfobacterales; family BuS5; genus BuS5. The sequence goes on from JAERRQ010000191.1 coordinate 10,464, forward strand.
ATTTATATCAGAGAAGAGGGGGGCACTCCCCTCCCTGAAGGTAAAAAATATTATATTTACAGAACTATGAAACCGGTGCGGGCTAAAAACCTTACACCCTGCCTTGGGGTACAGCACTATCTTACAGGTATCGCGGAAATCGTAAGCAAAGAGGCGGGATTTGCTGTGGGCAAGATTATACAGTCCTACCGAGCCACCAATCTTTATGATATGCTTATGCCGTATGAACCGATTAAATCTCAAATCGCCCTTACCGAAAGCATAAAAGGACTCAAGGGAACAATTATTCTTTCAGAAGAGCATAAAGCTATGATAGGGGAGAATGATATTGCATTTATAGATAAGGGAACAAAGGACGGAATACAACCAGGCCAGCGGTACAGCATATTTTATCAGGAAAAAGAAAAAATCAGCGCCAATTCAAGCCAAGCCGTGTTGCTGCCCCCTGTTCAATACGGAATGCTCCTTGTTCTGCGCACTGAAAAAGATACATCAACTATTTTGATTACAGATTCGAAACAAAGCGCTCATGACGGCGCAAGGATATGTTATCCTTTGGATGATAGATTTTAAGATAATTTTAAGAAAAGTCTGAGGGAGGCAAGTAGTGCATCGACCGAGGTTTAGTGGAAATCTATAGAGAAAAACATGCTAAAAGCATCTCTTTGAAAAAGATCGTCGGAATATTATAATGCGCCTTCCTCCCTCTGGCCTTGTGAAATTAATTGTCTGACGGCCAATATCTGCGTTTATCTGTGTGCATCTGTGTCCCATTGTTGTTTTAAAAGTGTTAACGATAAATGAAGAATGCCAAGTCTCAATATATTTCTTCATATATTTCTTCAGCCTTTTTTTCGGCCTCTTTGGCCTGTCTGCTGCCCGGGAAAAGTTCAATAATCCTGCTATATGCATTAACAGCCTTTGTGTATGATTGGGAAAGCCGATATGCTTTGGCCAGCTCAAAATACAACACAGCATACTGAGGAGAGGCTTTCTCATCTTTCCCTAATTTTTCGACAGCCCGTTCATAAACTGCAACAGCTGTTTCGAGCGTTAAAACTGCATCCGGCAGTCTGTTCAGCATAATATACGTTTGGCCAAGGCCCAACAGGGCTTTTAAAAATTCCGGCTGAAGTTCCAAAGCATCAAGATAGTATTTTTCTGCAAGTTTATATTCTTTTTTCTTGTAATAGGCCCGTCCCATATTCGAAAACGGTTTATGCGGAGTGACGTAGAGTAGATTTTTTGTAACTTTTTGAAAACAATCTATCGCCGTATCCCAATCACCTTTTGCCATATATGCCGTGCCCAGATTATTCATAGCCGGGGCATAATCATGCTTTAAACTAACGGCTTTTTTAAAATGATCTATAGCAAGATCATTTTTACCTTTTATCATATACACAAGGCCCAGGTCATTGTGGAGAAATGGGTCGTTATGATATATTTCTTCCGCCCGAATAAACTCTTGTAAGGCTAAAGTATATTTCCCCTCTGACATGTATACTTCGCCCAGATTCCGGATGGCTTCCTCCTGTTTTTTTTGCTTTGCTATATAGGAGGTGCATGAAACAAAAAATAAAATAAAAATAGTGAATATTATAAACGAATTTTTTTTAATCATATTATTCCCAAATAATAAGTTTGATTTTTTTATTTTTAAAAAACTGGATCAGTTGCTTGTCAAGGGAATGCCCGGCAAGCAATACTTTTTCATCAGTTTTGATATTAATCAGAAAACCGGATATTATTAAATCTATATTATGCGGTCCCGGCTTTTGTGCAGCATGAAACATTGGATTCTTTTTATATGCAATGCCGACAGCCTTGAAAATTTTTTCCGATACAGCATCAATAGAATCATTTTTAAATATCTGCACTATATTAAAACCCGACTTTTTTATTGCATCAACTGAATCTCCATAAAAATCTCCGTAATCCACAAGCAGAGGCTGCCCACTGTTAGTCGATATAAAATTCGATATGGTTTTTACTTGAACACCGGCATACGGAAAAGTAATATGAACATTCGGAATATAT
>JAERRQ010000146.1 GCA_016735355.1 Desulfobacterales bacterium
GTACTTCATGCCAGCTTCCGTCTGCTGTCTGTAATTATCACCCCTTCGAAAAGGAACCACGATATACAAGGCATATGAAGAGATTTCCAGAGCAACAAAAATCGTCAAGAGTTCAACACTGCTTACAAGAAGGCTGAGCCCAAAAACGCTTGCAGCCAAAAACATAAAATATTCACTCTTCAGCCTGTTATCCACCCCTCTTAAGTTGCCGCCCAACAGGACTACGAGAAAAAAGCCGATGGAGATCAAGAGTTTGAATATTTGTGAAAAAATATCTATCTGGTATGCGCCGAAAAACAGGATGCCGCTTTTATTTATGGATATAGCGACTGCAACTACTCCTGCCGCGGATAGTAAAAGCGCAGTTTTTTGGAGACTATCATCAGCTCGTTGCTTTAAGGAGAGTATGAAGAAAAACAGAATGACTGCAAGGTAGTAAATCTCCGGAAGTAGTTTTGATATGTACATGTTATGTCGTATTCCTTTGAGCCTATAGTGCCCATCTATAAATGGCTATTCATGGATGGAGACTATCTATAATAGAGTTGCGCAGTTAATCTGTTCAACCAAATGGCTGATGCTGGCATTCATAACTTCTAAAAAAGGACCCGGATGGAACCCTATATAAAAAACAAATATGGTTAAAAAGGCTAAAACAAAAAACTCTCGGGCATCTAAATCCCATAAATGGCGTTTATCACCTTCTTCATGCGGATCATCACCATGCTCTTGATGCGCATGATGTCCGGGTTGGTCGGCCCAGATAATCTTCTGCAAAAGACGCAGCATATAAGCCGCCGCCAGGATAGCTCCGGGAATAGCCAGGGCTCCTATCAAATTGCTATGGGTAAAGGCCCCGATCAGTACAAGTATCTCGCCGACAAAACTGTTGGTTCCCGGAAATGCCAGCGCAGAGAGGGAAAAGATACCGAAAAAGGTAACATAAAGCGGCATTATCTTTCCCAGCGCGGAATTATCAGCTATATTCCGCCTGTGGGTTCTTTCATAAATTATGCCAACACATATAAAAAGCGCTCCAGTAGTAATTCCGTGGTTAAGCATCTGCAAGACAGCGCCTTCAATGCCCCTGAAGTTCAGAACAAAAATTCCCAGGGTAACAAAGCCCATATGCCCCACACTGGAATAAGCGATAAGTTTTTTCATATCGTTCTGGCCCAGAGCAACGTATCCTCCATAAATAATGGAAATTATGGAAAGCCCGAGCAAGAAAGGCATAAAATAGTGAGAGGCCAGGGGGGTAATGGGAAGGCAAAACCGTAAAAAACCGTATGCCCCCATTTTCAAAAGAACACTGGCCAAGACTACACTTCCGGCAGTAGGCGCTTCGACATGGGCAGCCGGCAGCCATGTATGAAACGGAAACATGGGCACCTTGATCGCAAATGCCAGCGCAAATGCCAGGAAAATCCATATCTGGAAGACAAAAGAATAGGGCTGTCCCATAAGCCCGGGAATAAAAAATGTGCCGCTCGTCACATAAAGCGCAATCAAGGCGACCAGCAGCAACACGCTGCCTGCCAGGGTATAGATAAAAAATTTGATGGAAGCATATTTTTTATTGGGCCCGCCCCAGATCGCAATCAAAAGGTACATGGGAATCAGCATAAACTCCCAGAATACGTAAAATAAAACAAAATCAAGAGCTGCAAAGACTCCTATCATGGCCGTTTCCATCAAAAGCAGGCAAAACAAAAACTCTTTAACCCTTTTATCAATATACTTCCAGGAGCAAAGGACACAAAGAGGCATAATAAAGGTGGTCAGCAGTACCATCAAAAGGCTGATACCGTCTACACCAATAACATAATTGATATCATACGCAGGAATCCAGGAATGCAATTCAGCAAACTGAAACTTATAAGACAAACTGTCAAAGCCGGTATACAGGGAAATAGATATCAGCGCGTTGATAAGGGTGATAAAAAGCGCCCAGTACTTGGCAGTCCGGTCGTTTTTAATTAAAAACAGACAAAAAGCACCTGCCAGCGG
>JAERRQ010000342.1 GCA_016735355.1 Desulfobacterales bacterium
ATTACCCGAGGGAGTGGAGATGGTCATGCCTGGTGATAATGTAACGATAACGGCTGAGTTGATAACACCCATAGCGATGGAGGCGGAGTTAAGGTTTGCCATCAGAGAAGGCGGTCGAACCGTCGGCGCAGGTGTTGTGAGTGAAGTGATCGAATAGACAAACTATTATATAGAGGATCCGCCGGTGAGAATTATTACTACTCTTGCATGTAGTGAGTGCAAACAGAGAAACTATACGACTACTAAGAATAAGCGTACGACACCCGATAAACTACAATTTAATAAATACTGTAAATTTTGTAGAAAACATACTCGTCATAAAGAGACGAAATAGTGCCAGAACGCAAAATAGAAAATTTCTTCAAATTCACGGAAGATGATCAATTTTTAAATCAGGTTTGACCCCCAGGAATACATTAAGTAGTTTTAGGGTTAAAAATTTGAACCTGACGAAGCCATTGGGAGAATTAGCAGTTTTAGTTTAGTTTTAAATAGCCAATTCTGGAAATAGATCATTTGGAAGCCTTTGCAGGCCAGTAGCTCTAACGGCAGAGCACCGGACTCCAAATCCGGGTGTTGGGGGTTCAAATCCCTCCTGGCCTGCCAATTCTTTAACTCTTTAAATCTATATATTCTATAGAGTTAACGCAGGCTAAAGTGTTTATAAATGATAGAAAGCTTTCAAGCCGCCTGGCCTTATAGCCTTTTAGCGTTTTGTCATATATGTGGATTTTTCTTAAGTTAATGACATTGAGGTTAGAATTATAATGGGACGTTTGCAGAAAAAGAAAACATCACATGTAAAAACAAAAAAGAAAAAACAGGAATCTGCGTCCGGATTATCAGAGGTTAAAAATAATCCTGCAGCAAATTCAAGAAAAGAGCGAAATATATCTATCAATAGATCTTTGACTAAAAAAGTTCCTTCGGACGGTAAGCTTGCTGTAAAATTGAATAAAGGTTTGCAGTTTCTAAGGGAAGTCAATGTTGAACTTAAAAAGGTCACTTGGCCTACAAGAAAGCAGACAGTTGGATTGTCAGTGGTGGTTATAGTATTGGTTTTGATAATATCTTTATTTCTTGGGTTAATCGATGTCGGTTTATCAAGTCTTATTCGTCTTATTCTTTAGTAGGATAAGGAGAAAAAATAATGGCCTTTAAATGGTATATTATTCATGTTTATTCAGGGTTTGAAACTAAAGTTATTACAGCCTTGGAGGAGCGAATTGCCTCATCTCCTCACCCTGAAAAATTTGATCAAGTTCTTCTCCCTACGGAAGAGATTGTTGAACTTGTCAAAGGCAAAAGGAAGACTTCATCCAGAAAGTTTTATCCCGGATATATACTTGCTAGAATGGAGCTTGATCAGGAGACTTGGCATATTGTCAATAATACACCAAAAATTAGTGGATTTCTTGGTGGCAGAGAGACCCCTACACCTATTTCCGATGTGGAGGCTGAAACTATATTAAATAGGATGGAGGTCGGCAAACTTCAGCCTAAGCCTAAGTACTATTTTGAGCCTGGCGATGATGTGCGTGTAATTGACGGCCCTTTTAATAGCTTTACAGGAATTGTTGAAGAAGTAAATTCTGAAAAGGGCAAGATAAAGGTTTTGGTTAGTATATTCGGCCGCGCGACACCGGTAGAGTTAGATTTTGTACAGGTTACAAAGTGATAAGGAGTAAGAATTAAAATGGCTAAAAAAATTATTGCAATGATAAAACTGCAGGTCACGGCGGGTAAAGCCAACCCTTCCCCTCCAATAGGCCCGGCACTTGGGCAGCATGGTGTAAATATTATGGATTTCTGTAAAGCATTTAATGCTAGAACTGCAGATAACGATGGTATGATAATACCTGTTGTTATAACTGTATATCAAGACAGAACCTTTACTTTTATCACCAAAACGCCCCCAGCTTCTGTTTTACTTAAAAAGTCGGCAGAAATAGCTAAAGGCGCTGGTGATCCGAAACGTGACAGAGTCGGTAAAGTGACTAGGAAACAGGTAGAAGATATTGCCAATATGAAGATGGTCGACTTAAATGCCAATGATTTGGATGCAGCGTGTAGAATCATTGAGGGTACTGCAAGAAGTATGGGGATAGAAGTCGGTCAGTGATAGACTTCCAACTAAATTATTTCATTGCATTATCGCTTAAAACCTTAGGTCAACGTGCTTGCAAGTACGATTTCTTCAGGTTTTTTTTCTTTAGCATTGTAATTAATTATTTGGAAAATCTATAGGAAAGGAGTGATTGAGAGAAGATGCCTAAGCGTGGTAAAAAGTACTTGGAATCGATAAAAAAGGTAGATGCCGAGGCAAGTTATAATTTTGATGAAGGCGTAAAGTCTTCGATAGATTCGTCTTATGCCAAATTTGATGAATCTGTTGATATGGCTGTCCGTCTTGGAGTTGATCCCAGACATGCCGATCAGATGGTTCGCGGAACAGTAGTTTTACCAAATGGAATCGGCAGGGATGTTAAAGTTTTGGTTTTTGCTAAAGGTGAGAAAGAGAAAGAGGCTCTTGATGCCGGAGCGGATTTTGTAGGCAATGATGATATGGCGGAAAAAATTAAAGGGGGGTGGTTTGGCTTTGATAAAGCTGTTGCCACACCGGATATGATGGGTTCGGTAGGAAAAATTGGAAGAATTCTAGGGCCAAGAGGTCTCATGCCTAATGCAAAAACAGGGACTGTAACTTTTGATGTTGCCAAAGCCGTCAAGGAACTTAAAGCCGGAAAAATTGATTTCAGGGTGGAAAAAGCCGGAATTGTACATGCGACAGTAGGCAAAGTATCTTTTGGTGTAGAAAAGCTGGTTCAGAATATAGCCGCTTTTATAGAGACAATACTTCGCCTTAAACCGGCTTCAAGCAAGGGGATATATATAAAAGGCATCGTCATATCAACAACTATGGGACCGGGCATTAAATTAGATACGGTCCATATCAAGGATTTAGTCAAATAGTGATTTTTTATTAAAAAATATTAGTGCCACTTATACTCAAAATAGAAAAAATCTTATTGCACAAAATTTAACGGATATTATTACCAATAATAGAGCGCTTTAAGATTTTTTTTTGTTTTATATATTTACACAAAATAATTTCACTACGTATCGGTCAAAACCTTCGGTCAATGTGCTACTTATGCGTCTACCTCAGGTTTTTCCATCTATCCTTGTGAAATTAATTATCTAAAAAGATAAGATCTATCAAAGACCGTAGGTACACTTTTGGTTGAAAATGTCGTGTTTAATCGGTAAAGCCGGCCCGCATAGATAGTATAGAACTGAAATAATAGCGATTTGTTGTAATCACTTATTCCTTTTCTTAATTAATCAAGAGTTGTCCTCCAGTTGTAGCATATTAATGAAAGGAGGTGTTAGTCCATGAATTTGGAAGAAAAGAAACAGATTGTTCAAGATCTGCATGAGAAATTTTTAAAATTTCAGGTTGTAATCTTGACAGATTATAAGGGACTTGATGTCACTAAGCTCAATACCTTACGACGGCAGTTAAGAGAGGTTGATTCAGAATATAGGGTAGTTAAAAATTCGTTTCTTGTAAGAGCTTGTGAAAACACGGATGCCGAGTTGATAAAAGATTCTTTTACCGGTCCAAGCGCTATAGCTTACAGTTATAATGATCCGGTTGCGCCAGCCAAAGTTTTAACTACATTTGTCAAAGAGCATAAAGAACTTGAAATTAAAAATGGCGTTTTGAATGGTAAGGTGATTGATTTAAACGCTATTAAAGCTTTGTCTGATTTGCCGTCGCGCGAGATTCTGTTAGGTATGCTTTTGTCGGCTGCTAACGGCGTGCCGACAGCTTTTGTCAGAGCGCTGAATGATGTTCCCATAAAGATGTTGAATGTACTACAGGCAATTAAAGATCAAAAAGAAGCTAATGCTTAGTTGTAGGCAAAAAGAATGCTGATTACTATGCTGTTTACGTATTTGGAGGAAATTGATAATGGCAGATATAAAAAAAGATGATGTAATTGAGTTTATAGCCAATATGTCGGTTCTTGAGCTATCTGAGATGGTTAAGGAGATGGAAGAGAAATTCGGTGTCTCAGCTGCAGCCCCGGTTGCCATGATGGCGGCAGGCCCTGCAGATGGGGGAGCGGAGAAGGCTGATGAAAAAACCGAGTTTGATGTTATCTTGACTGCATTTGGTGATAAAAAAATTCAGGTAATCAAAGAAGTAAGAGCAATTACCGGCCTTGGGCTTAAAGATGCCAAGGCGCTTGTGGACGGTGCCCCTGCTCCTGTAAAGGAAGGTATCGCAAAGGATGAAGCGGAAAAAATCAAGTCCCAGCTTGAAGATGTAGGAGCACAGATCGAGGTAAAATAGATAAACTCTTTTTTGTGACCTGAATTGACCGGTTAGCCTTTAGCTGTTAGCTTAATGATTACAAGATGTTTTGCGATGACAAATTTTCACCCATCGGGTGTTATTTCTTGCTAATGTAATACCTTGATTTTTTAAGGCTAACAGCTAATCGCTCAACTTAGGTGTGAGTTGTTTCATTTAAATAATGTTTGATCAAGAATCCGGGCATCTTAACCAATATCCGGATTCTGAAAACCTTTCATCAAACTCATTTTGGAGATGCCATGTCGGAAAGCTCTTTGGCAAACAAACGGATTAGGAAAAATTTCGGTAAAATTCGTAAGATCATTGAGATACCGGATCTTATTGGCGTGCAGAAGCAATCTTATAAACGCTTTCTGCAAATGGACGTGCCACCCGAAAAGCGTGAAGATATCGGTATGCAGGCGGTATTTCAATCTGTTTTTCCCATAAACGATCTCACCGGAACATCTTCTCTTGAATTTGTTTCGTATAGATTTGTTGATATAAAGAATAGCGTGGAAGAATGTATAAGCAGAGGGATGACGTATGAGATACCGATAAGCATTACTGTCAGGCTGGTTGTATATGATCTGGATATTGAAACAGGGGTTTCCAGTATCCGTGATATTAAGGAGCAGGAGGTATATTTCGGAACTATTCCACTGATGACCGAAAAGGGTACATTTGTAATAAATGGAACTGAGCGGGCCGTTGTAAGTCAGCTTCATCGATCATCAGGAGTTTTTTTCAGCCATGATCAGGGAAAAACCCACTCAAGCGGAAAGGTTATCTATTCTGCCAGAATAATTCCCGTACGCGGTTCGTGGATCGATATGGAAATAGACCCTAAAGGTGTCGTTTATATCAGGATAGACAGACGACGCAGATTTCCGATTACTATTCTTTTCAAAGCATTTGGATATACTACCGAAGATATCCTTTCTTATTTCTATCATAAAGAGAAGATTATTGTTCGTGACGAATTTATTTATAAATCTCTCAAAGGGAAATATGACCTGTTGAAGAGTCTTAAGGGTTGGCGGGCCTCTTATGACGTAGAGAATCCCGAAACGGGGGAGGTTTTTGTTAAAGAAGGTCGTCTCTTTACTCAGAAAGCTATCAGGCAGATTAAAGCGGCTGAATTAGATATGATTCAGATTTCCAGGGAAGATATTGCTAACAGCGTTTTTGCATCTACCTTGCTTGATCCGAAAACTGATACCCCCATCGTGCGTGCCAATGATCAGGTTGATGATGATCTGCTTGAACGATTGAGGGTTGCAGGAATTAATGAATTTGAACTGCTTGTTATTGATGGAGTAATCGGCAGTGATTCTATGCATAAGACTATTTTGCTGGACAAAACCGAGTCAAAGCTGGAAGCGCTTATCGAAATTTACAGAAGACTCAGACCTGGAAATCCAGCTACACAGGAGGTTGCCCAGGATTTTGTTGACAAGCTGTTTTTCAGATCCACTTATTATGATCTTTCCAATGTAGGCCGCATGAAGATTAATCAGCGTCTCGGAATAGGGAGTCTGGCTGATTTAAGGGTGTTGCGAAAAGAAGATATTCTGTGCACAACAAAAGCTCTTATTGATCTGAAGGATACACAGGGAATCGTTGACGATATTGATCATTTGGGTAATCGAAGAATACGAGCTGTTGGAGAGCTTCTTGAAAATCAGTATCGTATTGGACTTGTCCGCATGGTTCGTGCCATTAAAGAGCGGATGACTCTGCAAGAGGTAGATGCATTAATGCCTCATGATCTGGTTAATCCCAAACCGGTTACGGCTGTGGTAAGAGAGTTTTTCGGAACCAGTCAGCTTTCACAGTTCCTTGATCAAACCAATCCTCTTTCGGAAACAACACACAAACGGAGACTCAGCGCTCTGGGACCGGGGGGGCTAACGCGTGAACGTGCCGGTTTTGAAGTTAGGGATGTACATCCCTCACATTATGGTCGGATATGTCCCATAGAGACTCCCGAGGGTCCGAATATAGGGCTTATCGTATCCCTTAGCACCTATGCCAGGGTGAATGACTACGGTTTTATTGAAACACCATACAGGGTTGTGGAGAACGGTAAAGTTTCAAATACTATAAAGTTTCTGGATGCTTTTGAAGAAAAGGATCATCCTCTGGCCCAGGCGAATGCCCCTATTGATGAAAATGGATGCTATATCAATCCGCTTGTTACTTCACGTGTTACCGGTGAGTTTATGATGGTCAAACAAGAAGATATCGAGTTCATGGATATCTCTCCGAATCAGCTTGTTAGCATTTCTGCGTCTCTTATTCCTTTTTTGGAAAATGATGATGCCAACAGAGCATTGATGGGTTCAAACATGCAGCGTCAGGCGGTTCCGTTGTTAAATGCTTCGGCTCCCTTGGTCGGTACGGGTATTGAAGGTGTTGTGGCTAAAGATTCCGGTGTTACACTGGTGGTAAAACGGGATGGTGTAGTTATATATGTTGATGCTTCTCGTATAATAATAAAGCATGATTTGGGAGAACAGCATGATGGCAAAGTTCAGGGTGCTCCTGTTACCATATATAAACTTTCTAAGTTTATACGTTCAAATCAGAATACATGCTTTAATCACCGTCCAATAGTAAAAAAAGGTCAAAGGGTAAAGGCCGGAGAAATAATTGCCGATGGATCTGCCACCGAGAAGGGTGAACTTTCCCTTGGCAAGAATGTAATGGTGGCGTTTATGCCTTGGGCGGGATATAATTTTGAAGACTCTATTCTTGTTAGTGAAAGACTTGTCAGGGATGGGGTATATACATCTATTCACATTGAAGAGTTTGAAGTAGTGGCGCGTGATACAAAAATAGGGAAGGAAGATATTACGCGTGATATACCTAATGTTGGCGAGGAAGCACTGAGGAATCTTGATGACAGTGGTATTATAAGACTTGGAGCGGAAGTGGTTCAGGGAGATATTTTAGTTGGAAAAATTACTCCAAAGGGCGAGACGCAGCTTTCCCCGGAAGAAAAACTGCTTCGGGCAATATTCGGTGAAAAGGCCGGTGATGTCAAGGATACTTCACTTCGGGTTCCTCCCGGAGTTGAGGGGATAGTTATTGATGCTAAAATTTTTTCAAGAAGAGGTATTGATAAAGATGAACGTACCAGCCAGCTTGAGAACAAAGAGATAGCAACCCTTGAGAAAGATAGGGATGATGAGTTTGGAATGCTTGACGAAGTCGTCAGGATGCGACTTGAGGAATTGCTGGTGGGGCAGAAATGCCTCTCTCTTGTGCAGCAGAATACAACGGTTTTTATTGCCAAAGACAGCCTGATCGAATCGAGTAATCTGGCCGGAATTCCATTAGCACTTCTCGATGGCATAATATTGCAGGATCATGAAAGAGCTGAAAATGTATACGATCTTTTGGATCTTTACAAAGAGCAATGTGATAGTTGCAGTGATGCTTTTGATAAAAAGATAAAACGGTATGGGAAAGGTGACGACCTTCCGCCTGGCGTTATTAAAATGATAAAAGTCTATGTGGCGATGAAAAGGAAGCTTTCGGTGGGAGATAAGATGGCAGGCCGTCATGGAAATAAAGGCGTTGTTTCCAGAATTCTTCCTTTGGAGGATCTTCCCTATTTTGAAGATGGTACTCCGGTAGATATGGTGTTGAATCCACTTGGTGTCCCTTCTCGTATGAATGTCGGACAGATTTTGGAAATACATTTGGGAAGAGCCGCAAAGGGCTTGGGCGATCAGCTCAACATGCTGCTGGAAGAAAATAGACTTACCGATCTTAGAGATAAATTAAAACGTATATTTTCATTAAAGACGCAAACTGAAATGATAGACAGCTTTGATGACCGGGATTTAATGGATTTTGTTTCCAATTATAAGAATGGTGTTCATATGGCTACGCCTGTTTTTGACGGCGCCAAAGAGGATGAGATAAAGTCTCTTCTGGATGAGGCTGGAATTAGCACTTCAGGTCAGGCGACGCTGTACGACGGCCGATCAGGGGAAGCTTTTAGTGAAAAGATAACAGTGGGCGCAATGTATATGTTAAAGCTCCATCATCTTGTTGATGATAAAATACACGCCAGATCTATCGGTCCTTATTCTCTTGTTACGCAGCAACCTTTGGGTGGAAAGGCTCAGTTCGGAGGCCAGCGGTTTGGGGAGATGGAAGTCTGGGCCATGGAGGCTTATGGGGCTGCTTACGCTTTGCAGGAGTTTTTGACTGTAAAGTCAGATGATATGGCTGGACGAACTCGCATTTATGAGAGGATCGTTAAAGGCCAAAATCTGCTGGAACCTGGAATTCCGGAGTCTTTTAAAGTCCTTACAAAGGAATTGCAGAGTTTGGGCCTGAACGTGACATTATTGGAGAATGAAAATTAGAATGGTATCGAGGTAAGCTTTTGGAAACATTATACGATTTTTTTGCCAAACCGATGGACCCTAAAAGATATTCCGGTGTAAAAATAGAGTTGGCATCACCGGAGCAGATCCGTAAATGGTCGTTTGGGGAGATTAAGAAACCCGAAACAATAAATTACAGGACATTTAAACCTGAACGTGATGGTCTTTTTTGTGCCAAGATTTTTGGTCCTACCAAGGATTATGAATGTAATTGCGGCAAATATAAACGTATGAAGCATAGGGGGGTTATCTGTGAAAAATGCGGCGTTGAAGTAATACAGTCAAAAGTCCGCAGAGAAAGAATGGCTCATATCGAGCTCGCCTCACCTTGCGCGCATATATGGTTTTTGAAGAGTCTGCCCAGCAAAATCGGCACTCTTCTAGACATGACCTTAAAAAATCTTGAGAAAGTACTCTATTTTGACTGTTATATAGTAATGGATCCCAAGGATACCGAGTTAACGCGCGGGCAGTTGCTGTCTGACGACAAGTATTATGAGGCCCTTGATACTTTTGGGGAGAATTTTGAGGTCGGCATCGGCGCTGAGGCTGTTAAAAAGATGCTGGAGAATGTTGATCTTGAAGCGGAATATGCTCAGCTAAGAATAGATATCCAGAACACCGGCGCCATTGCCAAGCGCCAGAAATATTCTAAAAGACTGAAGGTAATTGATTCTTTCAGGCGTTCAGGCTTGAATCCGGTCTGTATGATAATGGAGTGTATTCCTGTCCTGCCGCCTGATTTGCGTCCGCTTGTTCCTCTTGAAGGCGGAAGATTTGCGACTTCCGATCTTAATGATCTTTACCGGAGGGTAATTAATCGTAATAATCGTTTAAAACGTCTTATAGACTTAAAGGCACCTGATATTATAGTTCGCAACGAGAAGAGGATGTTGCAGGAAGCCGTTGATGTACTATTTGATAACGGAAGACAGGGCAGGGTCATTTTAGGTACCAATAAACGTCCCTTAAAATCCTTAAGTGATACATTAAAGGGTAAGCAAGGGCGGTTCCGTCAGAATCTGCTCGGAAAAAGGGTCGATTATTCCGGTCGTACTGTTATTACTGTAGGGCCTAATCTCAGGTTGCATCAGTGCGGTCTTCCAAAGAAAATGGCTCTTGAGCTCTTTAAACCTTTTGTTTATTATCGCCTTGAAAAAAAAGGCATAGTTTCTACTGTCAAGAGTGCCAAAAAAATAGTAGAAAAAGAAACGCCGGAGGTTTGGGATGCTTTGGATGAGGTTGTGAAGGAATATCCTATTTTCCTTAACCGCGCTCCCACTCTTCATCGATTGGGAATACAGGCCTTTGAACCTATACTAATAGGGGGCAAGGCTATTCAGCTTCACCCGCTTGTTTGCACTGCATTTAATGCCGATTTCGACGGGGATCAGATGGCAGTTCATATACCCCTTTCCATTGAATCACAGATTGAGGCCAGGGTATTGGTTCTGTCCAGCGATAATATTCTTTCCCCTGCTAATGGCAAACCTATCATTGTTCCAAGTCAGGATATTGTTCTAGGTATATATTACATGACTAGAGGAATTAGCGGTTTGCCAGGTGACGGTACGCTATTTTCAAGTTTGGAAGAGGTTCGCTCAGCCTTTGACGCAGGTGCGATTGATCTTCATTCTAAAATCATAGTACGTATCAATGGTGTAAGGGAAGAGACCACGGTCGGCCGGGTTTTGCTGTACGAGATCCTGCCCAATGAAAAGGTCTTTAGCTTTAACCATATAATTGTTTCGACAGAGGAAGATGCGAAGAGCATATTGGATAGCTTGAAGAACGGAGGCTCTTTTAAAGAGTTATCGATTGAATATTCAAATAACCAGGATGAAGAGAATAACGCTTTTCTGACCAAGGAAGAATTTAACAGGTTTTTTAATATAAAAAGCGAGGAAGCCGATAAACTTTATTCGCAAGAACCCGGAACATATAGTGAAATCTTTTTTGATGGTGATCTCTACCATCTTTTTGAGGTGGTAGCCAAGAAGCCTGATATAGCTTTTGATATAATAAATAAAGTAATGGATAAAAAGTCTCTTGGCCAACTTGTCGATTCCGTATACAGGAACCTTGGGCCGAAGGCTACTGTGATACTTGCAGACCGCTTGAAGGATCTAGGTTATGAATATTCGACTAAGGGAGGGTTATCAATATCCATAGATGCTATGATAATTCCTCCGGCAAAACAGGATATAATTAAAAGAGCTGACGCACAGGTTAATGAGATAGGCAGGCAGTATACGGAAGGTCTCATAACCCAGGGTGAAAAATATAATAAAGTCGTCGATATATGGGCTAAAGCTACTGATGACGTTGCCAATGAGATGATGAATGCCATGAAAATGGTTTCTCCCATGGATAATGAGGATGTCGATATTGTTATTAATAAAGACAGTCAATCCGGTCCTACAGAAAGTTTTAATCCTATTTATATGATGGCCGATTCCGGAGCAAGGGGCAGCAAGGATCAAATGAGACAATTGGCGGGGATGAGGGGGCTTATGGCGAAACCGTCAGGTGAAATTATAGAGACTCCCATTAATGCCAATTTTAGAGAGGGTCTTTCGGTTCTGCAATATTTCATTTCCACCCACGGAGCAAGGAAGGGATTGGCTGATACAGCATTAAAGACGGCAAATTCAGGATATCTTACAAGGCGGTTGGCCGATGTTGCCCAAGACTGTACGGTAATTATGCATGACTGCGGCTCTGTTAGCGGCATCCAGGTAGAGCCTCTAATGGAGGGCGGAGAGGTTATTCAGCGTCTGGGTGAAAGGGTATTGGGACGTGTAGCTGCTGAGGATGTTATAGATCCTTTTACGGATGAACTGCTTGTCAAGATGGGTGAATATATTGATGAGGCTGATGTTAAAAAGATAGAAGCCGCAGGTATTATTATTGTAAAAATCAGGTCTGTATTGACGTGTAAGGTTAAAAATGGAGTATGTATTAAGTGTTATGGTCGTGATCTTGCTCATGGGAGGCCGGTTGAGATAGGTCAGGCAGTAGGAATTCTGGCCGCCCAGTCTATAGGCGAGCCTGGAACCCAGTTGACAATGCGGACATTTCACATCGGAGGAACAGCCAGCCGAAGGGTTGAGCAGGCTGATATCCGAGTAATGTCGGATGGTAAGGTAAAGTATATAAGTCTTAACGCTGCGGTTAATTCAGAGAATAAGATGGTTGTAATGAATCGAAAAGGTGGTGAATTTGCAATTATTGGCAACACAGGCCGGGAATTAGAGCGTTTTCCTGTAATTTACGGAGCTCATATAAATCTGAATGAGGGTGATAAAGTAAAGCCGGGAGATTTGCTTGCAACCTGGGATCCCTTTACAACACCTATTTTGACCGAGGTGGGGGGAGATGTCAAATTTGGGGATATAAACCTGGGAAAAACAATGCAGGTGAAAGTAGACCCTGTGACAGGAAAATCGAGTCGCATGATAATCGAATCAAAAAACGTAGAGGAACGTCCGAGGATTTCCATTAAAGACAAGAGCGGCAAGACAGCCGACATGAAGTCCTCTGAGGGCAAAGCTCGTTATTATCTGCCTGTGGACGCTATACTCCTGGTTGAAGAGGGGGATAGTGTAATGCCTGGAGATGTGATCGCCAAACTGCCGCGAGCGACAACCAAGACAAAAGATATTACAGGAGGTCTGCCAAGGGTTGCCGAGCTTTTTGAAGTTCGCAAACCAAAAGAGATGGCTATTCTGAGTGCAATTGACGGGTATGTATCAATTAGAAAAGGCACAAAAAAAGGAAAACGGAAAGTTACAATTACCCCTGTCGACGTTGGAGATAAAAAGGAGTATTTGATTCCCCAGGGTAAACATATCAATGTTTATGAGGGCGATTATGTAAAGGCGGGCGAACATCTTATCGGAGGTTCAGCAAATCCGCAGGATATTCTGAACATTAAAGGTGAGATTGCATTGGCTCGTTACCTGGTAAATGAAGTGCAGGAAGTGTATAACCTGCAGGGCGTCCGTATCAATGATAAACATATTGAAGTTATAGTGCGTCAGATGATGAAGCGTGTAAAGATTATTGATTCGGGGGATACCGATTTTATTATTGAGGAACAGGTCGATCGCATTAGGTTTGAAGAGACAAACAGCGCTGTTATGGAGAATGGGGGTAAACCGGCTGTTGCCGAGTCGTTGATTCTCGGAATAACCAAGGCATCGCTAAGTACCGAAAGCTTTATTTCGGCAGCTTCTTTTCAGGAGACAACAAAGGTGCTGGCGGAAGCGAGTATTTCAGGCAAAGTTGATCATCTTAAAGGACTTAAAGAGAATATTATTATGGGTAGACTGATTCCTGCTGGTACCGGCTTTCCCGAGCATGGTGCTTTCGATATTGAAATATAATTTTTTATATTTCAATATCGAATAATGTCGCTATGTTACATAAAATTTTTCTTTACAGCTTATTTTTTGTATTTATTAAAATATCGATATAAAATGCTTGACAATATGTTGCCTTACATTTATAATAAATCTTTTATCAGCGTTGCAGAAGAACAATAAAATTAAAGAGGATGAAATGCCGACGATTAATCAATTGGTGAGAAAAGGTAGAAAGCGGATAAAGAGGAAGACCAATACACCGGCGCTTAAGGGTGCGCCACAAAAAAGAGGTGTATGCACCCGTGTTTATACTTCAACGCCAAAGAAGCCGAATTCCGCGTTACGTAAAGTCGCCAAAGTCAGGTTGACAAGCGGTGCAGAGGTTACAGCATATATTCCCGGTATCGGTCATAACCTTCAGGAGCATTCTGTTGTTCTTGTTCGTGGCGGTCGGGTTAAGGATCTCCCAGGTGTAAGATATCATATCGTCAGAGGCATTCTTGATACTCTTGGCGTGGAAGATAGAAAACATGGAAGGTCCAAATATGGTGTAAAGAAACCTAAATAGGGTTTATAGCTCGTCGTATAAGCAACTCAAAATTTTATCTTAAAGTTTGTAAAGGTCAAATCTTTTAATTAATCAAATGTGAAGTGGTTTGGAATATGCCCAGAAGAAGAGAAGTTCCGCATAGGAAGGTTGTACCCGATTCCAAATATAATAATACTTTGGTATCAAGATTTATTAAATCAATCATGAAGGACGGAAAAAAAAGTCTTGCTGAGTCGATTGTGTATGAAGCCTTTGATATTATTGAGAAAAAGACTAATGAGCCGCCAGTGGACATTTTTGAGAATGCTTTGAAAAATGTGCAGCCAATGATTGAGGTGAAGTCGCGGCGAGTCGGTGGTTCAACCTATCAGATACCGACGGAAATCCGACCTTCACGAAGAAATGCATTAGGTATCAGATGGATAATTGGTTTTGCTCATAAAAGATCTGAAAAAGGGATGGCCAAAAAGCTTGCCGCTGAATTCCTGGATGCTTTTAATAAAAGAGGAGCCTCTGTTAAAAAGAGGGAGGATACTCATAAAATGGCTGAAGCTAATAAGGCGTTTGCCCATTATCGCTGGTAGAAAACGTTGTTTTTTGAAGAATTTACTTCCGCATTAAGAGGGGAGGGTATTAGAGATGGCAAAGGAAAAGTATGAGAGGACCAAGCCGCACGTAAATGTTGGCACAATAGGGCATATTGATCATGGCAAGACGACATTGACTGCAGCAATAACAAAACATAATGGCTTAAAAGGTCTGGCTGATTTTGTTCCTTTTGATCAGATAGACAAAGCGCCTGAAGAGAAGGAG
>JAERRQ010000134.1 GCA_016735355.1 Desulfobacterales bacterium
TATGTTGAGTTTTGTTTTTAGCAGATTGTAAAAGTTCCATGTAAGTTTGAATGGAAAGATACCTTTCCTCTGTGTTTTCCATTAGTTTTGCTGCTTTTTCATTACCTCTCTGAGCCCATATAAAAATATCAGTATCAAATATCATCGTACCTTACCTTCCTCAAGGTATCTAACTCATCTAAAACTGATTTGTCAGTGCTTGAAGAGAACATACCAAAAAAAGGATGTTCAGAAATTTTGATATTTTTTGTTTGTTTTTCAGAGGGGATTAGAATTCCTTTAACCTTTCCGTGATAGGAAACTGTCACTTTTTCGTTCCTATCAAGAGCTTTGAGTACATCATTCATTTTGTATCTTAAATCGACCACAGTAGCTTTCATAATATACCTCATAGTTAATAATGTATAATTAAAATATACATTAAGCGTTTATCCAGTGCAAGATTATTACGGTTTATTTTTGCACATTTGAACAAAATCCTATGAAATTTTTCATCCAAATGTGCAATTATACCCGACAAAGCTGTTCACACATAATTTAATCCTCCTCTTTATTGTATTTTTCATCATGAGTTGATATGTAAAATCAAAAGGGCAAGCAGGATGGGTAATTTTTTGGAAATTTCCTTAGGGGTCACCCCTCCCTCCCTCCCTATTTTGCATGCGATTGTGCACTCAAGCCTTTCTGGACGACTGAGAACCGCCTTGCATGGCAAATTGAAAAATACGATGCAAAATCAATGTGTTGATTTTTTTTTTAAAAATGCGATTTTTTGCGATCCTTATATCGGAGTTTTAGGTTACCGTAAATCATCTTGACTTTTTAAAAATAACAGAATATAATAAAAGTTTACATAAAAGGTGAGTACCCGCATGAAACGCATAGCTACCATTAATCGTAATACTACAGAAACGCAAATAAATATTAGCCTTGATCTGGACGGACAGGGAGATAATGCCGTATCTACCGGCATTGCTTTTTTTGATCATATGCTTAATTTATTTACAGTTCATGGTTTTTTTGATCTTAATCTTGCTGCGTCAGGAGATCTGGATGTGGATTTGCATCATACGGTTGAGGATGTCGGTCTTGTATTAGGCGGCGCTATAAATAAAGCCCTTGGAGACCGGAAGGGGATCAAGCGGTACGGACATGCAGTTACCCCTATGGACGACGCGCTGACCTCAGTAACCATAGATCTGTCAAAACGGCCGTTTCTTGTATATAATGTTCCGTATATGATCAATGCTTCAGGTACTTTTGATATTCAGATTGCTAAAGAGTTTTTTAGAGCATTTACAATTAACGGTGGAATGAATCTCCATATAAACGTTTTATACGGTGAAAACCAGCATCATATACTTGAGTCAATATTTAAAGCCACAGGCAGAGCCCTGGATCAAGCCTCTATGCATGATGAACGTATAAAGACTGTGCTGTCAACAAAAGGTTCTTTGTAGTTTATACAGGCCAGATTATGAAAAAGATTTTTTCCAAATTGATGGCAGGTATGGCCTTTCTGGTTTTTTCAGCTTGTGCAGCGCAAGTAGATGAACCGGCGAAATTTTCTAAGACGGTTCAGATTAATAAGCTGCTGATTTTACCTTTCAAGGACATGTCCGCTATTTATGGGAAGTCGAATTCTGTGCGGTGCCCTTTGTGCGGGCAAGTTTATCTCACCGGGGAAGTGCCGAAAGGCGCCGCAGATTTTCTCACGGAACATTTTACAGCGATAATAAAAAGCCGCACTGATTTTACAGTTATCCCTGGAAATCATATTAATAGCCTTTTACCCGATCCTGCATCCGGGGGTGTTGGGCAAAAGTCGGAACGTATGCTTTTAATCGAAGCGGTACGTCGTGTTGGTGCTGATGCTGTAGTTGCCGGATATGTTTACCGTTTCAAACAACGGGTAGGAACAGCCTATGCCGTGGAATCATCTGCTTCTGTTGCTTTCGGCGTTCATATGCTCAATGTTTCTGATGGCAGGATGTTGTGGTCGGCTCAAATTGATGAAACTCAACATCCTTTAAGCAATAATTTGTTTGAAATTGGCTCTTTTTTTAAGAGAGGGGCCAGGTGGGTCACCTCGGAAGAGCTGGCTGCCCTAGGCCTTGAAAAGATTTTTAAAACATTTCCGAAGCCATGATTATAATTCCTGCAATAGATCTTAAGAGAGGTAAATGTGTACGTCTTTTACAAGGACGTATGGATAAAGAAACGGTTTTTTCAGACGATCCGTCAGCTATAGCCCTAAGGTGGGAAAAAGAGGGCGCTGGGATCATCCATATTGTCGATCTTGACGGAGCCGTGCAAAAGCAGCCGGAAAATTTTGATTCAATAAAAAAAATACTTGAAAAGATTAACATTCCGGTTCAAGTTGGCGGCGGCATTAGAGATGAAAGTACCATTAAAATGTATCTTGACCTCGGAGTAGCAAGGGTTATTATAGGGACAGAAGCTATAAAAAATCCAAAAATGGTTAAAGAAGCATGCAGAGCATTCCCTGACCGCATTATAGTCGCTATTGATGCACGCAATGGACTTGTTGCTGTTGAAGGATGGACCCAAACGACCCGAATAAGAGCTGTAGATCTGGCAAAAGAATTTGAAAACAGCGGGGTGTCCGCCATAAATTTTACCGATATCCACAGGGACGGTATGCAGAGCGGACCCAATATTGAAGAGACTCGACTGCTTGCAGATGCGGTTTCAATACCAATCGTAGCCTCGGGCGGAGTTTCCACAATAGAGGATATAAAAAACCTTCTTCCTCTGCAGGAAGTCGGTGTCACAGGTGTTATTGCCGGCAGATCTCTTTATGCCGGTACCTTAAGCCTTAAAGAGGCTGTAAAAGTATTACAAAATAGTTGCTTTAAGTAGATTAAAGCGATTATAGATTGTCCATGAATAATTTTACTGTGTTATCGGTCGTCGGAGTATTACAATACGCCTTTCTCCCTCTGGCCTTGTGCTAAATTTTAAAATCGGGTAATTATCTGACAATCTATTGGGTGTTTCTGAAAATCTATAGTTAAGGTTTCAGCATACCATGTCACCTCGATCAATCTTGTCCTGCAAGTAAATTATGGAGGATGCTTTTCTTGGCGCAGTATATCTCCGAAGATAAAATTTCCGAAATTATCAACGCGTCAGATATTATAGAGGTTATATCTGATGTGGTTTTGTTGAAAAAGGCGGGTAGGGAATATATGGGACTTTGTCCGTTCCATGCGGAAAAGACCCCGTCATTTACCGTTAACAGGGAAAAACAATTATTTTACTGCCACGGCTGCCATGAAGGTGGAAATGTTTTCAGTTTTTTGATGAAGCATAACGGACTCTCATTTCTTGATTCCGCACGTATGCTTGCCGGCAGGTACGGTATAGATATTCCCGACAGGCCACTGTCTGCCTCCCAAAAAAGAATTGTAAGTGAAAGAGAGACCATCGTTGCCCTTAACAGTGATGCCTGCGATTTTTTTCGAAGATCACTACTTGAGAGCAATAAAGGCAAAAGGGCACTATTTTATTTGAATAAGCGAGGGATATCCCAAGAAACTATTAATAATTTCCTTTTAGGTTATGCTCCTGATGGATGGGAGAATCTTGCAACATATTTTTTAAAAAATAAAAAATCATTAAGCCTTATTGAGAAGAGTGGTCTTGTTATTCCTAAAAAAGATAGCAGGGGTTTTTATGATCGTTTCAGGGATCGAATAATATTTCCGATCATCGATATAAATTCCCGGATAATAGGTTTTGGCGGACGAGTTATGGACGATTCAAAACCCAAATATCTTAATTCTCCTGAAACTGTTTTGTATAATAAAAGCAGATCGTTATACGGCGTCAATATGGCAAAGGATGAATGCCGAAAAACCGGCATAGTCTATATAGTTGAAGGGTATTTCGATCTTATTGCACTCTATCAGCACGGCATAAAGAATGTCGTGGCGACTCTTGGAACAGCTATGACTCTTGAGCATCTACAGCTGCTTAAGGGTTTTATTGGTAAAAATGGCAGTGTCCTGCTTGTTTATGATTCAGATGAAGCAGGGTTAAAAGCTGCTCAACGTAGCATCGAGATTTTTGATAAAGGATATGTTGACGCCAGGATTTTAAAACTACCTGATGGATACGACCCTGATTCATACATTTTTGATTTTGGTAAAGAATCTTTTCTTCAAGCCTCATCCCGCGCGTTGGCAGTTATACCTTTTTTAATAGAGTCGGCTGAAACAAAATATGGGCTTTCCGCAGAAGGTAAAATAAAAATAGTTACCGAATTATCAAAAATTTTGGCATCTGTTAATGATAATCTGGTAAGGGCTATATATATTAAGGAATTGGCAGAACGAACAGGCATAAATGAAATGGCTATTATGGAAAGAATTAGACAGGCCAAGAAAAAAGACCATACTCAATTTAACAAGCGGTTTAAGCAATCGGGTGATACCGGGGGACCTTCAGGTAGTGGTGGCTGGAATAGAAGAGAGTTCCGTATAGAAAGGCATATTATTTCTATGATGCTTCAATTTCCTGATATTTTATCAGAAATCAGCAAAAAGAATGTGCTGGAATATTTCGAGGATACTTCCCTAAAGGCGGTAGGAAAGATTCTTTTGCAACAAATGGGCGGTGCAGGAAAAAAAGTTTCTGAAATTATTGCTCTTGTTGATGACAAAGTTGAAAAAAACATTATTACTGCTTTAGCATTAAAAAAAGAGCCATGGGACCTTGATGCCAGAACCGGTATGATTACAAAATTTGTTGACTTCCGGCGGAACAACAGGAATTATTTTATACTTAATAGCGTCAAAAAAGCTGAAGAGAACAATAATGATGAATTGCTCTTAAAATCTTTGATTGAAGGTAATCGCCGTTTAAAAAATTTAAAAGATACTCAGGTTAAATTGAAAAAAAAGAGGTCTTTATAATATTTAGAGTATGCAGGGGGCAAAGCTCTATGGGTAATGAATCCGCTTCTAAACGGAAAAATGCTACAGAAATAACCACAAAAGCATTTAAAACTCTTGTCGCCAAAGGTAAGGGGGATGGGTTTGTCACTTATGATGATATCAGTAATGCTCTCAACGCTGATATTATAAATTCAGTGCAAATCGATAATATAATTATAATGCTCGAAGGGTGCGGCATAAAGGTTGTAGACAAGAATAAAGTTAAAAAAGAGAAAAAAAGCAAGAAGGTACAGCCCGGCGCTATGCAATTGCGTGACGCCGTTAATGAGGACTTCGGTGGAGTGGCGGATCCTGTTAAAATGTATCTTCGCGAAATGGGGATGGTTACCCTTTTGTCCAGGGAGGGTGAAGTCGAGATCGCAAAAAAAATTGAACAGGGTGAACAGGAAGTCTTAAGGGCTATGCTCGATACAAAAATAAGCCTGGATTGTATTTTGTCTTTTGCTGAGCGAATTGAAAGTGGAGAAATGCGCCCTAAGTATGTATTACGAGATCTTGATGAGGGTGATATTTTTGTTGACGAAATACTGCAGACCGAAAAGTTTTTAGAATTAGTAGGGGTAATACGACAAATAAATGATCAAAATGAATCCTTGCGTGAAAAACTTTTTTCACCGGACCTGGATACTATGGATCGGCGCAAAATTATAAAGGCTATAGGCACTGGAAATAATAAGATATTTTTGCTGCTTAACAGCTGGCGGCTGGGAAACAAGGTTACCGATACAATACAGAAGCGGATAGGTCAAGAGTTAACCTGGTTTATAACAAGGCATGATCAAATCAAAGATGAAGCAGGTAAATTAAATATCTCTATTTCAGAACTTAGATCTGCCCTTGCAAATAAAGATGATTGTATTGAACTGTTAAGCGCTGGTTTTGATCTTACACAAGTCGAAATAGAAGACAAGGTTTCAGCATTAACTGATATCGAAAAGGAAATAAGGGAAAAAGAATATGCTTTAAAAGCCAGCCAAACGACTTTAGAAAAAATTACCTCAAAGATCAAAAAAGGACGTTTTGCGGCCAAAAGGGCCAAAAGAGAACTTACCAGGGCAAATCTGCGCCTGGTTGTCAGTATTGCAAAAAAATATACTAACAGGGGATTGCAATTTCTGGATTTAATTCAGGAAGGTAATATAGGTCTGATGAAAGCGGTGGATAAGTTCGAATATCGCCGCGGATACAAATTTTCAACATACGCAACCTGGTGGATACGGCAAGCCATAACACGTGCTATAGCTGATCAGGCAAGAACGATCAGGATACCGGTGCATATGATTGAAACCATTAATAAGCTGATACGAACTTCAAGATACCTGGTTCAGGAACTGGGGCGTGAACCTAAATCTGAAGAATTGGCCGAAAAGATGGAGATTCCGTTGGACAAAGTGCGAAAGGTCTTAAAGATTGCAAGAGAACCTATTTCCCTGGAAACACCTATCGGTGAGGAGGAAGACAGTCACCTTGGGGATTTTATAGAAGACAAAAAGTTTATAATTCCTTCTGATGCCGCAGTCAGTCTCAATTTGGCTGAACAGACCAGAAAGGTGCTGGCAACTTTGACGCCAAGGGAAGAAAAAGTGTTGCGCATGCGGTTCGGCATAGGTGAAAAAGCTGACCATACTCTGGAAGAAGTGGGACAGGATTTTGCCGTAACACGTGAAAGAATAAGGCAGATCGAGGCCAAGGCCTTGAGAAAACTCAGACACCCGACCAGAAGTCGTAAATTAAAAAGCTTTATAACAAGGTAAAACTTGACAAAAAAACCTTATAAAGTTAATTAAATCTTTCATTATTCATTCCGGGCCCATAGCTCAGCTGGCAGAGCCACCGGCTCATAACCGGTAGGTCCCTGGTTCGAACCCAGGTGGGCCCATAATATATAAAAGCGCGGTTGCATAAAAGTGACGGCGCTTTTTTTTGCTTTGACGGGTACAAGTTGAGGTCATGAAACAGTGAAAGCCAGGGTAAGAGATATAATAAAAGTGATGCAAAGTATAGCCCCTCCCTCTTTTGCCGAGGAATGGGATAATGTTGGGCTGCAAGTTGGAGAAAAGGATTGGGCGGTAAAAAATATTTGGATTGCATTGGATCCTCTCAAAGAAGTAGTTAAAGCTGCGTGTGACAAAGGGATCGATCTTTTAATAACGCATCATCCAATGATATTTAAACCTTTAAAGTGTGTTGATCTGTCAACCACTGCCGGTTCAATAATAAATATGGCTCTTTGTAACCGGATGGCGATTTTTGCGGCGCACACAAACCTTGACAAAGCAAGGGGAGGTATAAATGATATACTTGCAGACATAATAGGGCTCAACAATTTGAAAGTATTAAACAAACCGGTTGAAACGAAAAAATTCAAGCTGGTTGTATATGTACCGTTAGAGCATGAAAAGCGAGTATTTGAAGCTCTCTTTAAATCAGGTGAGGGTAGAATAGGCAACTATACATGTTGTACATTCAGAAATCACGGTAAGGGGACTTTTAGACCCGGCTTTGGCTCAAAGCCTTTTAGAGGAAAGATCGGTGAAATTGCTCATACTGATGAGCTAAGAATAGAGTTGGTCGTTGCAAAAGACAACCTTAAGCAACTTATCAATAATATCAGAAAACATCATCCATATGAAACTTTGGCATATGATATTTATCCTCTTTTTGTATCAGAAACAGAATCCTCCGAAGGCTTGGGCCGTATAGGTGAAACAAATGGCACGGTAAGCCTTTTATCATTGGCAAAGAATATTAAGGAGAAGTTAGGTTTAAAATATATCAAAATTGCAGGACGCCCGGATTTGACAATTGACAAGATTGCAGTATGTTCAGGAAGCGGATCAAGTCTTATGGACGACTTTTTGGCATCAGGCGCTGAGGTCTATATAAGCGGTGACCTTGGTTATCATAATGCAAGAGATGCGGAAGCGGCAGGCCGTGGCTTGATAGATATTGGACATTTTGCATCAGAGCATATAATTGTAAAGAATCTTGCCGAAAAACTTGGGAAAATATTAACTGAAGCCGGTTTTGATGTTGGAATTAAGACCTGCGATATGGAAGCGGATCCATTTATGATTTTATGAAGTGGTATATACTCTATTCTTCATGGGACGTTTCTAACAAGAATCTTTCTATCCCTATGCTGATACATTTTGCTAAACCCTGTAAATAGTTAGGGTCATTAAATTTTTTTTCTTCAGAAGGATTGGTTAGATAGCCTGTTTCAACTAAAACAGCGGGCGTATCTGCGCCTTCAAGAATTAAAAGGGGGCTATTTTTTACAATCACTTTGGGATAAAGTTTATGTTCATAGATGCTTTTTTTAATTAATCCTGCCAGAAGGCCGCTTGCTTTTATATGTCTAATCTGAAGGTGATGCCATACATTATCAGCGCCGGAAGAATAAAGGTCTCTTGAAATAGGTCGCTCCTCTATTTCCTTAAAATAGAATATAACTATACCATCGGCATCATGAAGGAAGCTTCCGCCAGTGTGAATGCTTATGAAAACATCGGCTTTTAGATGGTTTGCCACAGAAGTTCTGCTATTAAGGTCAAGATGGTAGTCATCTGTTCTGGTAAGCACCGTTTTATATTTATGACCAAGTTCCTCCGCAAGCATTCGTGCGAGTCTCAGGGTAACATTTTTTTCCATTGTATTGCCGAGGCCTTTTGTTCCTATGTCATACCCTCCATGCCCTGGATCTACAACAATTGTTTTTTTACTTTTATTGGTAATAATTTGTTTTGCCGCAACTGCTGTAGTCGTGGTGGTGAAAGAGATTGCTGCGATTATTAACAGGCTTAAAAAACAAATAAGTATATAGCGATTGCATAAATTTTTCAAAGCCGTAGCTCCTGATTTTTTCTTGACACTCAGGGTGTTTGATATTAATGTTAAGACATTTTATATATAATATTAGAAGCAAATAAACTTATATGTTGCGTATAGCAGGGTATTGATTTTTATTACAATAAATATTTATAATTATATTTTACGCGAGAGTGGCGGAATTGGTAGACGCGCTGGACTTAGGATCCAGTTCTGGCAACGGATTGGGAGTTCAAGTCTCCCCTCTCGCATTTATATATTTGTTACTCGAAACTTAACTTAGGATGGGATGTTATGGAAGTTAGTGTAGATGATTTAAGCTCTGTAAAAAAATTGTTGCATATTGAGATATCTGAAGAGGATGTGAATCTTGAAATAGATAAAGCTTATAAAGAGATTAAAAAAACGGCAAAAATAAAAGGTTTTCGCAAGGGCAAGGCTCCTCGCAATGTTCTGGAACAAATGTTTAAAAAGGATGTTCATAAAGATGTTACATCTAAACTAATTCAGAACTCAGTTCATCAGGCAATAAGTAAGGCCGAGCTGAAAGTGGTGGGGAATCCGGTAGTTGAGCCCTCTGAACTATCTGATAATGCCCCTTATAAGTATGATGCGCACGTCGAAGTAATACCTGAACTTGGTGATATAGATTTTAACGGGTTGACCCTCAAAAAGAATCTCTACAAAGTTACGGAAGAAGAGATCGAGACCCAGGTAAAAATGTTGCAGAGAAATTTAGCGGAGCATAAAGTTGTCCAGGAAGACCGTGCAATACGCAACGAAGATCTGGTTTTGTTGAATTACGAAGTCTTAAAAGATGGAATGCCCTTTAAAGAGGTGCCCAGCGCGGACAATTTTAAGCTGAAGATAGGTGAAGGCCTCATTTCAAAAGATCTTGATGAGGCTCTAATAGGTTTAAAACCTGGTGGCGGTCAGCATGATATTGACATAAAATTCCCTGATAATCATTTTAAAGATATCCTGGCCGGCGTTGAAGTAACATTTAAAGTGAAAATTAATGAGATCCTGGCAGAGGTTTTGCCTGAACTTGATGATGAGTTCCTAAAGAAGCTTGGCCAATTTAAGTCTTTTGATGATTTGAAAAATGCCGTAGCGGACAATCTAAAACAGGGCTATGGGGCCAGGGTTAATCAGGAATTAGGTGAACAGGTTTTTACAGCTATTTTAGCTAAAGTGGACTTTGAAGTTCCTTCGGTCATGATTGAACATGAGCTGGATGGAATCATAGCGCCCATGTCTCAATCATATCCTGTAAAGGAAATGACCACGAAAGAACTTGAAAGATTAAGGGATGATTTGGCGACAAAATATCGCGGTCTCGCTGAACAGCAGGTTAAGCGCCATATGGTTTTAACCACAGTTGCCAATCAGGAGAAGCTGACGCTTTCTGATGAAGAGGTAGAAGAAGGCTTGAGGGATATGGCTGCCAGATTGAACTTGCCTCTTGATGACATAAAGAAAAAATATAGCCAGAACATGGGAAGTATGGAGCTTTTTAAGCAGACTTTGCTTGAAAAAAATGCTATGCGTCTTATCATAGAAAGAAGTACTGTTGAAGAAGTTGAACCAGAAATATAGAATATTAAACCAACAAAGAAAGGAGATCACTGTGCCCTTGGTACCGATGGTAATAGAGCAAAGTAGCAGAGGTGAACGCGCTTATGATATCTATTCAAGACTGCTTAAAGACAGAATAATCTTTCTTGGGTCCGCCATAAATGATGAGATCGCAAATCTTCTTATAGCGCAGCTTCTTTTTTTGGAATCCGAGGACCCTGATAAGGATATAAATTTTTATATCAATTCCCCCGGTGGAGTGGTTACGGCCGGTTTGGCTGTATACGACACGATGCAGTATATAAAACCGGATATAGCGACGGTATGTATCGGCCAGGCAGCCAGTATGGGCGCCCTTTTGCTGGCCGCCGGCGCACACGATAAACGCTATGCACTGCCCCATTCGCGTATTCTTATACACCAGCCCCTGGGGGGCTCACAGGGGCAGGCATCGGATATTGCTATTCAAGCTAAGGAGATTCTTCGTATGAGGGATTCTCTTAATAATATTCTGGCCTCTCATACCGGCAGGGAGATTGAACAGATCAATACGGATACGGATCGTGATTTTTTCATGTCGGGAGCTGAGGCAAAAGAATATGGATTGATAGATCATGTAATGGCCAGCAGGAGTTATTTGGATGAGCTCGTAAAGGCTGAGGAGGCTTAAAATGTCAAAAAAAGAAGATCCAAACGAAAATCTTTTTTGTTCATTTTGTGGGAAAAATCAGAAAGAGGTTACCAAGCTGATTGCAGGACCAGCCGTTTATATTTGTGATGAATGTATTCAGTTATGCAGCGAGATAATCGAAGAAGAGAATGAGAAAGATGCGGAGAGCACTGAAGCTCTGTTTGTCCCTAAAGAGATCAAAGAGATGCTCGACGATTATGTTATCGAACAGGAGGATGCAAAAAAGACTCTTGCCGTTGCCGTTTATAATCATTACAAGCGGCTCGATTCAACGGTAAGCGCAGGAGATGTGGAGATCCAGAAGAGCAATATTCTTTTGATAGGCCCCACCGGATGCGGCAAGACCCTTCTGGCCCAGACTCTTGCCAGGTTTCTTAATGTGCCGTTTACCATTGCGGATGCCACCAGCCTCACTGAAGCCGGTTATGTTGGGGAAGATGTTGAAAATATTATCCTTTCTCTTCTTCAAAATGCTGATTACGATGTTGAAAAGGCAAAGCGAGGAATTGTTTATATAGACGAGATAGACAAAATAGCCAGCAAGTCCGACAATCCTTCTATTACACGTGATGTATCAGGTGAAGGTGTTCAACAGGCGTTGCTCAAAATTATTGAAGGCACAACTGCCAGTGTGCCGCCCAAAGGAGGCCGTAAGCATCCCCAGCAGGATTTTGTAAAAGTTGATACTTCCAATATCCTTTTTATATGCGGAGGCACCTTTAACGGCCTTGATCATGTAATTCAGCGCCGAACAGGTTCCAAGGTTATGGGCTTTGGCGCGACGGTAACAAGTAATAAAAAGGAAAAGATAGGTGTGCTCTTGAAAAAGCTTCAGCCCGAGGACCTGATTAAATATGGCCTGATACCTGAGTTTCTTGGCAGACTTCCTATTATAGCAACACTTGATGAATTGAGCGAAGAGTCCCTGGTAAGGATTTTGCAAGAACCAAAGAATGCTTTGGTTAAGCAGTTCCAAAAACTTTTTGAGTTTGAAGGGGTGGATTTAAAAATAACGGATAGCGCATTAACTGCTATTGCGCAAAAGGCTGTTAAACGGAAAGCCGGCGCAAGAGGTTTGCGTGCAATACTGGAAAACAGCATGCTGAATATCATGTATGAGATCCCTTCGATTCAGAATGTCAAAGAATGTGTTATTAATGAAGAAGTTATTATGAATGATGAAAAGCCTCTGCTCGTATATGAGCAGACAAAAAAACAGGCTTAAAATTTGTGGTGAAAATGGCTAAATTTTTTAAAATTGCAGATGAACCTGATGAGGGGAATGTTTGTATCCCTTTGTTGCCTCTTAGGGATATTGTGGTATTCCCCAATTCAGTCGCGCCACTATTTGTGGGACGATCCAAGTCTATCAATGCACTGGCCGCAGCGATGAATCAAGATAAAAGTATTTTTCTCGCTACGCAGAAAAAAGCTGGTATTAACAGCCCTGGCGAAAAAGATATCAGCCTGAAAGGAACTATCGGAAGGGTATTACAGATTCTTCGTCTTCCAGATGGAACCGTAAAGGCCATGGTCGAAGGAAGCCGCCGAGCACAAATTATCCGGTTTTTAGATGATCAGGTATTCTTCAAGGTTGAGGCAGAGCCGGTAATGGAAGTGGATGCCTCGGGCCCTGAGCATGTCGCTGTAGCCAGGGCAATAAAGGATAATTTTAAAGAATATTCCAAATTGAATAAGAATATATCGAATGATCTGACAAACAATATCCTGGGTATCACAGATTTTTCCCGGTTAACAGATACGGTAGCGTCTCACTTTGCTTTCCCCATAGAGGAGAAACTCCGTCTCTTGGAAACCCACAAAGTCGCTGACCGGCTAAACTTGCTTCTTGATTTAATGAAGGTTGAGATAGAAGTCCTTCGGGTTGATGAAAAGGTTAAGGGGCGTGTTCAGGATCAGATGGCGAAATCCCAGAAGAATTATTACCTTAATGAAAAGATACGAGCCATAAAAAAAGAAATGGGTGAACAGGATGCTCCTTATGAGGAATTAGCTGAATTAGAGGAGCAGATCAAGAACGCCAAGCTGCCTGAAGAGGCTCGTGAGAAAGTGGATCATGAGTTTAAAAAACTCAAGCTTATGCCGCCCATGTCATCCGAAGCTACTGTTGTTCGAGTATATATTGATTGGATTTTATCTCTTCCATGGTTGATAACCAGTGAGGTTGCAGATGATATAGGAAAGGCTGAAACTATTCTGGATGAGGATCACTACGGGCTGGAAAAACCCAAGGAACGTATTCTTGAATACCTTGCAGTGCAATTGTTGATAAAAAAAATAAAAGGCCCTATTCTTTGTTTTGTAGGGCCTCCTGGTGTAGGAAAAACATCTTTGGCCAAGTCGGTTGCTAGGGCTACGGGAAGAAAGTATATTCGTCTTTCCCTCGGCGGTGTAAGGGATGAGGCTGAGATCCGTGGTCACAGGCGGACTTATATAGGTTCAATGCCCGGTAAAATAATCCAGTCCCTGAAGAAAGCCGGTGTTAATAATCCCGTGATGTGCCTTGATGAAGTGGATAAAATGAGTATGGATTTTCGGGGAGATCCTTCTGCGGCGTTACTGGAGGTTCTCGATCCTGAACAGAACAATTCATTTAACGATCATTATCTTGATATTGACTATGATTTGTCGGACATACTTTTTATAACAACAGCAAATACCCTCGATATACCTCTTCCATTGCAGGACAGAATGGAGATTATACAGTTATCCGGTTATTCCGAGTATGAAAAATATCATATAGCCGATAAATTCTTGCTGTCAAAACAGATCTCGGTGAATGGGCTTGATGGTAATAATATTCGGTTTACCCCTAATGCTGTTCACAAAATCATACAACGTTATACACGAGAAGCCGGGGTGAGAAATCTGGAGCGTGAAATCGCTTCTATTTGTCGTAAAATTGCCCGGGAAGTTGTCAATAATAATAAAAATGGTAAAGATACTACTTCATACAAAGTAACAGCTAATTCGGTGGTAAAATTTCTTGGCCCCCCTCCCTTTAAACATGGAGAGATCGAGAAAAATGACCAGATCGGAATGGTTACCGGTCTTGCCTGGACAAAGGTCGGCGGAGAATTACTCAGCATTGAGACGTTAATTATGCCGGGTAAGGGTGAGTTGATTTTAACCGGAACTCTCGGCGATGTTATGAAAGAATCAGCCAGGGCGGCTGTGAGTTATGTACGTTCCCGATCAGAAATTCTTCAGATAGATAGTGAGTTTTACAAGAAATATGATATCCACATACATGTGCCTGAAGGAGCTACACCAAAGGATGGTCCTTCTGCCGGGATTGCCATATGCACTTCGCTTGTCTCTGCTGTGACAAAAAGATTAGCCCGCTGCGATTTGGCCATGACGGGTGAGATAACTCTCCTGGGGCGGGTTCTTCCCATTGGAGGATTAAAAGAGAAGATTCTTGCCGCTCATAGAGGGAGGATAACAAAGGTTGTCATTCCCGGAGAGAATGAAAAGGATTTAAAGGATATCCCTTCCAATGTCTTAAAACAAATAGAAATTATATTTGTTGAGAATATGGATGAAGTTCTTCCACATGCGATAGTGATCAGTCCGGGTGATAAACTTTTTAAAAATAATGATATAAAATTAAACATAATGGCGGATAATGTCGAACAGAGGACTTCGATAAATTAAATAAAATATCTGCAGGTCAAAAGTTGAATTTATTCTTGACATAAATATGGTTAGCTTATATTATTACCTTTTTTTATAAATAATTTGTTTCTGGGCGGGTAGCTCAGTTGGGAGAGCATCGGCCTTACAAGCCGAGGGTCACAGGTTCAAGCCCTGTTCCGCCTACCATCAAAAAAAATAGTAAATATATAACATTTTTCAGGGGGTGTAGCTCAGCTTCGGTTAGAGCGCTGGCCTGTCAAGCCAGAGGTCGCGAGTTCAAGTCTCGTCACTCCCGCCATAATAAATTCAAGGGGTTACGTTAATTCGTAACCCCTTTTTTGTTTGCGATAAAATCAATACCCAACACTATAACCAACATGTCGGAGTGTTTTTGCCGATACTCGGATATAAAGTAGTTATTGAAACATTTATCTTCAGACCGATCCCCCGGCTATTATCATTATTCCTTATTGATATACTTTGCTTGCCATAAATTATCCTTTTAAATACCAGCCTATCGTTGTTGCTTGCAATCAATAAATATATTTGCGCTGTATCCCACTGGAATTAAATATAATTCAGGCTTCAGATTTTCTTTTATTTTTTAAGCGGTGAATTATTGCTATTGAGTTCTTTTTGCTTGTTAATGTATAAAATAAATTTTAGTCCTGTAATATCAGGCAAAATCAATAAAATCATAAATCAGAGAATAAAAATGCTTATCAACCAAAACAATATAGCAATGTTGAAAAAGGATGCATTACAAAAGTTGCGGATTATTTTTTATGTAACGATGGTTATAGTATTTTGTTTTACTTCACAGGTTGGGGGCGATGAAAAAACTGATATCGGTGCTACTATAAAAGCTGCTGAGCGGGGGGATACTGAAGCGCAAGTTATTCTTGGACTTATGTATGACGATAGCGATAGCGTGCTCCAAGACCACAAAAAAGCAGTCTACTGGTATACCAAAGCTGCTGAGAAGGGGGATGCTTTGGCACAATATTTTCTTGGGGATATGTATAACAATGGTAAAGGCGTACCCCAGGACTACAAAAAGGCAGTTTACTGGTTTACTAAAGCTGCTGAGCAAGGTATCCCTATTGCACAATATAATCTTGGGGGTATGTATTATAGTGGCAAAGGCGTACTCCAAGACTACAAAAAAGCTGCTTACTGGTACATCAAGGTTGCTGAGCAGGGGGATGCTTTTGCACAAGCACAATATTATCTTGGGGTTATGTATAAAAATGGCAAAGGGTTTCCAAAAGACTTAAAAAAAGCTGTTTATTGGTACACCAAGGCTGCTGAGCAAGGGGATGCTTTTGCACAATCTAATCTTGGAGTTATGTATTATAGTGGTGAAGGTGTACCCCAAAACTATGTAACAGCGTGTGCATTGTTGAATTTGTCTTCGGCCAACGGTAACAAAATTGCTATTAAAAATCGTGGCTTTCTCAGCCGTAAAATGACCCGCAAACAGCTTGCCCAGGCTCAAGAATTATCTGTAAAGTTTCAGAATAAAATTGACCATGCAAATAAATAATCAGATTCAAACAACACTGCTTCAAAGGCCTTTAAATTAGACGAACAAGAAATAAAAAGTTGGGGAACCGAATTTATGGACGATTTACGTTTATATCAGATAAGCGTTCCTGTCCAGCCCGGCAACTCCGGCGGCCCGCTGCTGGATATGAATGGTAATGTTACCGGTGTAATTGTAGCTGTTTTGGA
>JAERRQ010000090.1 GCA_016735355.1 Desulfobacterales bacterium
CACACCCGAGACTCTTGAAGATACCGGTCTAAGCATTCGTCGCCGGATTGACGAATTAATGAGGGTTTTAGGGGCAAAATTTCCTGTATATATTCTTGTAACCAAGTGTGACCTGATTTTGGGGATGACGCAATTTTGTGAGCGCCTGTCAGATAGCGCCCTTCAGCAGGCCATGGGAGCGATAAACCATGACATTAAGACACCCACCGCCACCTTTTTGAATAATGTCAAGCATACCATCGGAGAACGGCTTAAAGATTTAAGATTGATCCTTTTCCATCAAGTTCAACAAAAAACGGATTATCAGGAAATTGATCCCGGCCTGATTCTATTCCCTGAGGAATTTGAAAAGATGAAGCCGGGCATTGATGCTTTTTTCAAAGGTGCTTTTCAGGAAAATCCCTTTCAGGAAACTCCTATTTTGAGAGGCATCTTTTTCAGCAGCGGCCGCCAGGAAGGAAGTCCATACTCCCATTTTTTAAAGGAACTAGACCTTATTGAAGAGAGAGATGTTCTGCCAGGCACAAATAAGGGGCTATTTCTGCATGATCTATTTTCAAAAATACTGCCAAAAGATAGAAAGCTCTTTGCTCCTACCCAGCGGATGCTTGAATGGAGCAAAATCACCAGGAATCTAGGCTTGACTGCATGGATCGCTTTGATAATAGCCGTTTGCGGCTTGATGAGTTTCTCATTTGTAAAAAATTTAAAAATCTTGAAAAATGTTTCCCATGAGTTCTCAGAGCCTGCGCTTTTGCAAGGTGATATTCTGGAAGATGTTATTATCATGGATCGTTTCCGCCGGACGATTTTAAATATTCAGCAACAGAACCGCAACTGGTGGATTCCAAGGTTTGGTCTTAATGAAAGTAAAAAAGTAGAAACAGAACTTAAGGGAAAATTTTGCAGGCAGTTTAAAAACGGTTTTTTAGCTCCATTTGACAAGCAGATGGAAACCCGTGTTGTCGATTTTTCTTCTTTCACCGAAGATGCTATTTTGAGTAAATACTGCGCTCACCTTGTAAGACGGATAAATCTTCTCAAAGGCCATCTTGCCGGCCAGAACCTCACACTCCTTCGATCCGGACCCCAGCCTTTTTTTGAGTCTATTGTCATTGCGGCGAATAAAGAACTTGCGCCGGAAATAAAAAAACGCTTTGAGGGTCTCTACCTTTATTATTTAATATGGCAGCAGGATCCAGGCGCTCTTAATTCGGAAATGAAAGATCTTACGGCATGGTTAAAGCATTTGTTGACAATAGAAGGAGCCAACCTTAACTGGCTTGTTACCATTGCAAACAACGATCCTGATCTTGAGGCGGTCTATTTACAGGACTTCTGGATAGCTGATATAGATTATCCAAAAAAAAAATCAATACCCAGGGCATTCACGGTTGCCGGAAAAAATCATATCGATACATTCATCAAGGAGATGGACGATGCACTTTTTGACCCGCTAATAATCGCAAGTAAAAAATTTAAATTTCATTCATGGTATGCCAGATCCTATATCAAAGCATGGTATGATGTTGGGACTATTTTTCCAAGCGGTGTCGATGCCTTAAAAGATAAGTTGCATTGGCAGCAAGTGGTTAAAAAAATAATAGCCGGACATGGACCTTATAATTCATTCCTGAAAAGAATGGCGGAGGAACTGGAACCATTTCATGGAAATCAGGATTTGCCGGAATGGGTAAAGCTGGTTTTTAAGTTGAAAAAAGCAAAACAGCAAGCGCTTGCCGTTAAAATGGAAACCTCACAAAAAACCGGTGTATTAGGAGCCGTAGCCGACCGGCTTAAATCAAAGATTGGAGGGGTTGAAAGCAGAAGCGGCATAAAGGGTGAAGAAAAGATCGATCTGAAGTCAAAATTAATTGCTGCAAAAGCATTTTACGCATATCAGCATGCCCTGGAAGAGATTCCACCGGTTTACCAATCCCGAAGGGTTGCCTTTCAGGTGGCGGAGCTGACCTACAGTGAAGATCCTTATACCGGCAAATCCCCTTTTTTTGCGGCTCAAAATGCCGTGGAATTGCTTCAAAGCTCTTTAAGTTCAGGCGAATCGAACGAACAGATGGTCTGGAGGCTTTTAACCGGGCCCTTCAGTTTTATGCAAACCTATGTTTTAAAAGAGACAGCTTGTCATCTTCAGGATAGTTGGGAAAAAGATGTTTTACTGGAAGTGCAGGGCGCTACCGGAACACGAAATGAAACACTCCTGCTTTTCGGACAAAACGGTTATGCCGCGGAGTTCCTTAAAAGCCCGGCAGGAAATTTTGTCGATAGAAATCTTAAACAAGACTACTTTGCAAAAAAAATATTAGGCCAAAGCATACCTTTTAATAGTTATTTTTTCTCTTTTCTGTCAAGAGGGGCAAGAGCCGCAAAGCCTGCTAAAAAAAATTATTCAGTCTCTATAAAAGGTCTGCCGACCGATGTTAACATTGATGCTCAGATTAAACCGCATGCCACAAGACTGGAAATTCAATGTGCAGACAACACTTTTAATTTAATAAACCTTCACTATCCTATACGCAAAACATTGAACTGGGCACCCGATAACTGTGGTGAAGTTGTCTTCAAAATCGAAGTCGGTAATCTTGTCTTAACTAAAAGATATACCGGATATTATGCTTTCCCAAAATTTTTAAAGAATTTTCCAAAAGGAATGCATGTTTTTTATCCAGGAGATTTCCCGGAGCAAAAAATAAAGCTGAAAAGACTGAGGATTAAATATATAAAGGTAAAGTATAAATTCAAGGGGGACCGGCCGGTTGTAAATCTGCTCAGGAACGCGCCTGGAAAGCTGCCGCAGGAAATCGTAAAATGCTGG
>JAERRQ010000025.1 GCA_016735355.1 Desulfobacterales bacterium
ACACTCAACACTCAACACTCATATCTCATATCCTGAACTGGCCGAAATTAAAATTAATATCGAGAATGAGTTGGGTTGCGGCCAAACCTAACCTAAATCTGTGCGCCTACTTGTGGAAGTTATTTCGTCCACGTTCCTTATCTCGGTAATAGAGGGAATCGTCTTTTATACATAACCAATCAGACTTTATTCATTGACAGAAAACGATGTGCATGATAAATTTTTTAAACTTATAATTTGCTTTGAATAATTTATTAAGAGGAGGGAAAATGGATAAAAAAATCTGTACAATAATATCCATGGTTGTCGGAATTGCAGTGGCAGTATTATTTATAGTGCCCGGACTTTATGCGGGGACTGAGGTTTCTGATGTTATCAAGATGGAAAACAAGGCTTATGCCAAACATAAGAAAGGCATAGTTGAGTTTACCCATAAAAAGCATGTGGAAGAATATAAGGCCGGCTGCGGTGAATGCCATCATGATAAGGATGGTAAACCACTCGAGAACCTTAAAGCTGGTGATGAGGTTCAGAACTGTATGGAATGCCATAAAATAGCCGGATATATAAAAGGAAAAAAGGCCAAAGGTCTTTCAAAGGAAAAACAGCGTGAATATCACGCCAATGCAATTCACGATAACTGCAAGGCTTGCCATAAGAAATTCAACAAGAAAAAAGGGTTGAAATCAAAGGATAAAGGTGCAGCTCCAACAACATGTAAGAGTTGTCACCCCAAGGCGCCAGGGAAATAAAGGAAATAAATTTTTTAGATCTTTTACAGGGTAATCATGTAGCATTATGACTACCCTGTTTTTTTGCCCGATTTATATCTTGCCTGATTTATATTTTTTGTGGGAAACGGCATTATTTACCATAGCCTCCGCCCAGGCCGGCACTCCAAGGGCATGAATGTGGGTGTATGAGGCGAGTATGTTTTTATAACATATTCCATCCATTTTATTTAAAAATCCGGTTCCTTTCTCCATTTTGAACGCCAGGTCTGCGTCGTCACCATTCCACCTGAGTACTTTTGAATAATGGAATTCATGGCCGCGCAATGTTGTGCCGATTTCAAAGAATGGATTCTTCTCTTTTACACTGATAATTGTGTACCCGTGCCCCTGTGGTTTTTTTGAAAAACCGAAAACAATCGGCAATATTCCTGTCATGGCATAAGAATTTTCGCCGAGAACAAGCTCCTTCCCAAGGTACATCAAACCGCCGCATTCCGCATAAATAGGGAGCCCGTCTTCAGCCCTGGAATGTAATTCATTTCTGAATTCGATGTGTTGCGTAAGTTTTTCAGCATGTGTCTCAGGAAAACCACCCCCTATGTATAGAGCATCAATTTCAGGCAATGGCTTGCCCTCAAGGGGACTTATGAAGATTATTTTTCCGCCGGCCTGTTTCAGGGCTTCTATATTTTCCGGATAATAGAACTGGAAAGCCGCATCCCTGAATATACCTATTTGGGGTCTGGGACTAATGTTGCCTGATAACTTTTTATGCTCAAAGGGTGTTGTGCATTCTGCAGGCGTGGATTGATGAGCTATATCGAATAATGCTTTAAGGTCGATATATTTTTTTGCGGTTTTAGCGGCATTTCCAATAGATTCTTTGGCCCAGGCATGCTCGGGAGTAGGTACCAGACCCATATGCCTTTCAGGGAAATATTGCCTCCCGAGTTTTGGCAGAGCCCCAAGTACAGGAATTCCGCAATAGCGCTCGATGCTGTCGCGAAGATTTTTTTCGTGCCTTTTACCTGCAATATTGTTTAAAATGACCCCCTTAATCATGGTATGGGGATCAAATCTTATGCAGCCAAGAATTGCAGCGGCCATTGTTCGTGTAGATTTTGTACAATCAAGACACAAAATCACAGGTATATTAAGGAGTTTGGCAAGCTCAGCCGTGCTGGTCTTACCTTCCGGGTCTATACCATCATATATGCCCCGGTTGCCTTCCACGATTGCGATGTCTGTATTTAAAGTATAATAATTGTAGATTTTAAGCGTGGTTTCTTTTGTGATAAGAAAGGTGTCCAGATTATAGCAGGGCCGGCCTGCTGCAAGGGCCAGCCAGCCCGCATCTATGTAGTCAGGACCTTTTTTAAAAGGTGCTACTCGTTTACTGTGCTCTTTTAATGCAGCAATTATTCCTATGGAAATTAAAGTCTTACCTGACCCACCCCGCAGGGCGGCAATCACAATTCCGGAGGAATAGGAACCTTTTTGCTGCATTTTTGCTTTCTCTAATCTTCGTCTTCTGAGTGAGCTTGTTTGCCAAGTCCTTTGAGGCCGATTAAGGTGGTGCTGCCACTTGACCAGTACTCAAGAATACCGTCAGTTACCATTTTATTTACAATATTTTTAACAGCTCTGGGTTTTTCATCCGGAAGAAACTTGTTAAAGTCCTTAAGATAAAACTTTGATTTTGACTTTGATTTTTTTTTAAGATTTTCTACAATTATTTTTCTTGCTTCTTCTATATCCATAGTTACGCCTTTTTTCTGATTAAGCCGGAGCAATGCTCCGGCTTATTTAAAAACTAAAACTTAAAGTTAGAAGTTTGACGCCATGTATAGTATGCGGGATCCCTGAAATCATCTATCAGGTGATGTGAGAATTCCAGTTCACATTTTTCAAAGAATCTTTCCCATCCGATTCTTTCAGCCCATTCGCCGAGGCGTTCATATTTGTTGGCATCTTTTGCATAGGCTTCTACAATACGTTTAATTGTATCCGTCATCGTAGGCCAGCGCGGCATTTCGTTGGGAATAAATGCCACAACAACCTTTGAAAACATCGGATTGCTGATTCTGTTTGAGACCTTTCCACCAACCATGAGAACAATACCATCACCCACATCATCGGCTAGGGGCATTGAAGGACACATTGTATAGCAGTTACCGCAAAACATGCAACGTTCGTTTTTAACTGAAACACTATTTACCTTTCTTCCGTCTTCAAGCTCAACCTTGGTCGGTTTGATTGCTGCTGTGGGGCATGCGGCGATTGCAAGCGGAATTTCGCACATTTTATCCAGGTATTCATGATCCAGCATAGGCGGTTTGCGGTGATAACCGAGAATCGCAATATCCGAACAGTGAACCGCGCCGCACATGTTAAGGCAGCAGGCCATGGAAACACGAAGGTGCGCCGGAAGCCTCATATTCTGGAAGTCGCTGAAAAGGACATCCATGGTAGCTTTAACCGTGCCGGATGCATCTGTGGCGGGTGTATGACAATGAATCCAGCCTTGTGTATGGATTATGTTTGTTATGCCCGCACCTGTGCCGCCGATGGGGAATTTTAAACTGCCCCCGGGAAATTTTCGGCCTGCAAGATCGTCTTTTAAAGGCTGAAGCTTATCTTTGGTGTCAACCATAAATTCGATATTATTTCTTGTTGTGAAGCGCATATGTCCGTCACAATGTTTGTCTGCGATTTCACATATTTCACGGATGTGAGTGACACTCATGAGCCGGCATCCGCCTACTCTCACTGTATAAACCTCATCCCCTGTTTCCGAAACATGAACAAGCACACCTGGTTCCAGTATTTCATGATATAGCCACTTACCCTTGTTTTTTGCTATTACCGGAGGGTAAAACTCATCATATTTCCTAGGTCCGATGTCGGTTATTCTGTTTTCCATCGGTTTGTCAGGATTATAACCTGATGATATAAAAGCCATATTAATTCCCCCCTATCTCAGATGATGTTTTCTGAATTCGTTAACGTCTCGTGTCCACCCGCCTGGCACCTCATCTTCTTTCCAGAAGATATAGGGGTTGGTCCTCGGTTCCTGTACATGCTGCGGTATCGCTTTGATACCAGTTTCCTTCAGCAGGCGCTGGAAGCCTTGGCGTCTTATCAACTCACCGAGACGCTCACGATTTTTGCCTTCTTCCATCCACCAGTCCCAGATGCTTTCAATAACTTCCTTGATTTCATCATAAGGTTCTTCCACCTTGATAAAAGGA
>JAERRQ010000066.1 GCA_016735355.1 Desulfobacterales bacterium
CCATATCCTGATCGCTTGCCTTTTGGCATAAGCTTAACAGCCTCTTTAGCTTAGTCTCGGTGACGGCGCTGCAGACATTTGATTAATCTGACAATATCATTCAAACTCTTGCCCTTACCCGGATGAGGCTTCCCGGAAGGTGTCTGTCTCACAAGTTCCACCCCTCTTGCTTAAGCAAGATTTGGTACTTTGTCGGAAGGGCTTCATACCAACTTTGGGTGCACCAAAGAAGCATGCCTCCTATGGTACCGGTATGAGAATACCGGGTTTGGTCGCAATTTTAAGATTGCTCCAAACAGCCAATCGCACGACTTCGTGTCGCACGCTAACGGCCGGTATCACCGGAAACAAGAGGAATAACCGACCAAAGTAATACGAAGATAAAGCTTAGATTTAGCTGGGAATTTGGCTTGAAAACTGGGATGCTTGTTTTCCGGTGCATACTATTGTTCTGTTAATTATTTGCTGTACGAGCATTGTTAATGCACTTTTTTAGAGTTGGGTCAAGATAGTGCTATTTTGAATTTATTCTTTCCTTTTATACGATATATTGTGAAATCTCGGTCAATGGTGGCGATTGTATTTATACCCTGTTTTTCCGCAATGTATACCAAACATGAATCAGCAAAATCCATAGGTAAATCACGATATTTTTCAGTTAATTCTTTAAGCCTTTCAAAATCACAATTTCCGATATTCTGGATTTCAACCGCACCTCGATAAACCCACTCAATAAAATCAATTTGGGCATTTCTATTAAAATTCAATAAATGAAGCGTTTCTGTTACCGAGGCAATTGTTGTAATCAATGGTAATTTATTGGATTTTATAAAGGCAACAGCTTTTTTATGATATTTGTCAGACGCATCAAATAGAGCGATTAGTGGACCAGAATCAATGAGTATTTTCTTCATGCCTTTTTGCCTGAATTATGCTTTTCACCAATTTTTTTCGATCTGATGACAAATTACCTTGGCCACTTGAATACTTACCAAACAGGTCCTCACCAATCACCCATGCATTAGGTTGTTTTAATTTGCCAAGGTATTCCTTAATGCTTTTTCTAATCAATTCAGACTTGGTTAATCCTAGATCTTTTGCTGTATTATTAACCTGTTGTTCTAAATTGTGATCTAATCTTAGTGTGATCATATTATCACCTCCGTATTTCACAACGTAAT
Source organism: Desulfobacterales bacterium (assembly GCA_016735355.1). Lineage (GTDB taxonomy): Bacteria > Desulfobacterota > Desulfobacteria > Desulfobacterales > BuS5 > BuS5. Next base: position 1,182 of record JAERRQ010000066.1, read on the forward strand.
ACAGGATGTTTCTGGAGTCAATGTGAAATTTTCAAAACAGAACGTAGAAGTCACCGGCCGGAAAAGCCAGAATGAAATTAGCGGATGTAAAGTTTTACACAAAATGATTTTGATGCGAAAAACGCCCCGGCTTTTCCGGTCGGGTGAACTGACTGGTTCGGCGTTTTTTTTGATTAAGCCGTGATTGCCTGAAGTTGTGCGGGTACTTTGTTCAGAATAATTTCTTTAAGGTCGATTTTGCTACTTGCATTATCAATGTCAATCCCGGTTATATGACCATCTTCATCATAGTCTATGACGACACCTTCGGATATTTCTACGCTTTCCGTGCTTGTTTTAGAAGATAGATCAATATAGAGTGAATCTGTTTCAGGATAATAATTTAGTTTCATAGTCTGAACCTCCTATCAGGGAAGGCATTATGAATAGTCTTCTTATCATCAAGCGTTACTACTCTTAATACACGTCCACCAAACTCTTTGATTTCCCCCCAAAATCGAAAACGGTTATGTTCTTGACGCTCAACCTTTATGGGATTTTCTATGACCTGAATACACCACTCCTTTTTTAAATAAGGCCGTTTTTGTAATACTTCATTTTCAAAATATTCCGTATAATTATATTCCGACATAGATAAACAATAGTTTATTTAGATTAATTTGTAAATATTTCTTTGTCTCGTCGAACGTTGGAGCTCAGGGGCCGGCAGAGATTTACAACACTGAACTTAGATTAACCTGAGTTGTCGGCAGCAAGGCTGAACTTCGAAAAACCGCGCTGCCTGCCGGTCCCTTGCAGCGTGTTGTTATGCCCTAATTATTCTTGAAATTTCATTCTGGATACTTTGCACAGCGTTTTCTATTTGTGACATTTTTTTCCAGACATTTTTGCACTCATTTTGCTTTTTTTCTTTGTTCTCATTTCTATATTTTTTCCTGCTTATTTCAAAAGAGTATGCATTGAAGTCTTGAATTGATTTTACGAATAGCTCTCGCTCATTTTCTAGAGCTGGAAAATATAATTTTACAAGCATTTATAGTTCAATAAGTGGAGGCATTGTGGAAAGGTCATCCTTATCTACAGGGATAGGCATTTCACTATGGATCCAATTAAATAAGTGAGCCATTTGCATGGCTGTACCACTCTTTGAGGAAATAACTAATTCATAAATTTTTTCTAATCTTTTTCTGTTTCGATCATCTTTATCTTTCCGATCTTCTGTTGATTTGTTGAAATATGCTATTGCAAAAGAAGCAAAAAGTCCAAAAAGAGCACCACACAACGTTGCTATTACCGGAATCCAAGGCGTTATTTGTGAATTTTCCATTTTTTTTGTGGCATAACTTGTTTTTAAGCATTTAATGGTATCAAAAAATTTAAAAGAAGGTCGCCATAACCTGAAATCAAAGTTCCAGTTGTTAGTAAAGCCACTTCGATTTTAAGAAATTTACTATCGACATAATTAGAAAACCTTAGGTTACTTTCCTTTGTTTTTTCAACATCTCTATCTTTTTCTTTAAATTCGTTTAGTTCTTCACTGCTAAATTTGCCCAAATCTCCAATATCAAAAAGTTCAGACATAGTGAAGCTATTATTCGAGGCTCTTTGGTATATTTTTCCTGACAGGTCATTGTACGCAATATAAATACCTACCAAAATGATCAAAGCACCTGAACTTGAGAAAATGCTCCAATTTGAAAAAATTAGACTTAGGATAATTGATGTGAAAGCAATTATCATTGGAGCAACATATGCAATTCTCACAAATTTTTTGACATAGGGAGAATTATCAAATTCTTCTCTATGTGGTATACTTTTCATTTATGGATTTATTTTTTCTTGCATAACTATGTTAATATACAGAAAAAAATCTGTATATTAACACTATACATTTTCTTTATAATATGATATTTTGCTATTTAATATAGACTGGATATCCACTTTTATCCTGCTCTGCTTGTTCCATTTGCTTCCCTTTAAACAGATGTTCCCAGGGGCGATTTTCCCCAACTGTTTTTAACTTCAAAAGAATTTTTCAAAAAAGTCTAACTGCTCGCAGTGGCTAATTGTATCCCTTTAAAATTATTAGAATAATTTTAATTATTATTGACATTAATTAACTAACAAACATTCCTTTAAAAATAAAGATATTCTTTCGTATTAAACATGCGAAATTCATCGTCCAGACCGTCCAATCGTCCAACCTGCTAATATCATTACTGTTTTAACAGACGATAAAGCTCGTTTCTTCGTCCAATGACCTCACATTCTGAATCGAGATGCTTCGGCCTCCGTGAGATCGTATCAGGTTTTGCGGGGGCTACTGGCTACTCTCTGGCATAGTAAAATTATAATAGTAGAACACCATTTCATTAAGCAGGCGTTGCTCTATTGCCAAATTATCCGGCCGGGCAAGATAAATATTCTTGTGAAATTAACCGTCCAGACCGTCCAATTGTCCAATAGGTATTTCCTCCCATAAATAGAAGACCGACAGGCTATGTTTACCACAAAGAGGTTATCTCCCTATATATTGTAAGAGAATGATACCAGCATATCATATCGCTAATACAATAACCGACATTAACAACCGCTCTGTGGTACTCGGATTTTTGTGTCTTAATATCGGTGTTTGTCAAGCCCTATGTGTCAGGGTAGTTGTCGCCTAAACTAAATTGGCCGAATATATCATAATGCCAACTTGAAATCCGAAAAGAGCCAATCAGTTTTTCTCACTCCCTGAGCGGATTGGGAAAGGGTTTTTTTACGAGTTTATCAATGTTGAGCATCAAAACTGCACAGTTGAATTTATTATTTGACATATTAATTATAATTAATTATAATTAAATATAGGTACTATTATTCCTAAACTCTGTTTGGACTCTATTCTATTGATGCTCCATATAAGCCTAACTGATATGTTTGGTAGCTATACCTGATATTTCAGTCTTTAACGGATAGCAGGAAAACCTTTCTTGTTATCTTTATATCGAATCTGTAAAAACTAACAAAACACCGAATCACAAGGGAACCACAGACTGTAAGCCCCACTAAATGTCAAAAAAGTTGAGTGATAATATTCTTCAGTAATCTATTTTCAGGAAGGGAAACCGATGAAAAAAGAATACTATACTACCTCACTTCAGCACATTTTGGCAGAACTGGAACGCATTGATCTGCTCATTCAGGCCCAGATTCGGAGAGCCCGGCAGGTGTACATGGGCGACAGTGAATTCCAGGGACTCTGCATCTCGGAGCAAGAGATAGATGCGCTTCTGGCACAGCCCCTTGGCATGCCCCGCTGGGCGACAACTTCCGGGCCACTGTCCATGCCTGAGACCCGGTCTGTGCTTGATCACTTGGCTGGAGAAATCGCCCGGCGCAAGGCTGAGAGT
>JAERRQ010000083.1 GCA_016735355.1 Desulfobacterales bacterium
GTAACAAAGGGTTCAGCTTTCGCCTGATAGCAGAATTTTTGAAGACTCACCGGCATTTTAGAATTCACTGGACATATGTCGAAAAAATCTGGAAAGAATTGAATAACTGAAACGGCCAGAAACACCTTAAAACCTATCATCTCGATCTAACCCATAAGAATTTGTATATATTGAACTATAAAAGTTAGTTTTATGGCCTCTCAGGTAGTGCAAACGATTATTTTATCAATAAGGGACAAAAAAAGGTCTAAGTGAAGCCCTCTTTTTTAGCAAGCCAACAAAAATATTTCAAATTCATACTGCCCGGTTCGCGATGCCGGGCAGGCTTCATTCGAAGCTGGTCTGATTAAAATGGCCTGCCAAAATTAAAATTTCAGAAAGAAGAAAAAATGTTAATAAAATTAATAATTCTTTGGCTTTTTCCTCTCCAAATTTTTTGACCATTTCATTCCACAATGGAAAATTCGGCACTGAATACGCTTCATCTCATCAATGACTTGATCTGGATAAATTGATCCACGAAGAATTTCAATAAGCTTACTGGATATTCCGCTCTGGAGGAATGCCATAATTATATAGTAACTGCTCCCGGTTTTGAAAAACCGGGCATCTAATAGGCAGGAGTCGCTAACGTATCCAGCCCGATACGCAAAATATTTAAAGCAGCGTTGAGGTCTCGATTAGCAACAAAACCACAGAAACAACGATGAGTACGAACAAACAAATATTTTTTCACAATTTTACCACAGGAGGAGCATTTTTGTAATGTATAGTGTGGCGGTACGGTAACCAAATTTTTTCCGAATTGGGAAGATTTGTATTTCAGGATATTAATAAATTTTCCCCATCCAGCGTCAGCAATGGACTTGTTCAGTCCTGCTTAGTTTCACCCTTTCCTAATAAAAAAATCGATTCATCGCGAATTAATGTGACGCGTTTATGAAATCGCCTCAACGTCATTCCGAGTTTGACCCGGAATCCAGGTTTTCTGAAATGTTTGGATTCCTGCTTGCGCAGGAATGACGGCCACTTTTACGTTCGCTGCTGATTTGTTCGATCACCTTGGCCCCAGCCCAGCTCATTCTCTGATTAGGGAGAGGTTTTCACGTTAATCTGCAAAGAACCAAAAAATTTACGTTATTCCTTCTTATCGAGTACTACTTGGAAAAAAATGTTTTTATGGATTATCCCGTAAACCAACGTCTCAGTTTATCTGAGCGTTATTGGTAGGGACGAAAATTACTTATTTTCATACTGCAGCAGGAGCTGAAATGCCAATAGTTATAGCTTATTAATTCTGAAAATCCGGTAAAATCGGTCAACTTGCTCACAACCTATTTTGTATTTATCAGCCGAACTGCCGTATATGCAATCCGTATGTACGGTGGGGCTCCTTAGTGATGGAGAAGTCCTATCCCTATAGGCCATTTTATAATCTTATCAATACCCAATATTCACGAAATAGTTTGTTTAAGACTAAATAACAAGTAGTTATAGATCTCCTTTTGTGTTTTTCATATACCTGACGCGGTTAGACCTCAAACTATAACTCATTAAATTCATATCAGCTTTCCGATTTTTGCGATTTGCTCTTTGATATCCTGTTTGAAATGATCGTCATTGGTAAGCGGCAATGCCTTTTTATACATTTCAAGAGCGGCGGGATATTGCTTTTGCTCCGTTTTTAGTTGGGCATAATGATACCATACTTTAAAGGAGTCGTTTTTTATGGCCAGCGCCTTGGAAAGATAAAAATTCGAGAGATCGAGTAGTTTGACGGTTAAGCAAAATTCTCCCAGTCTGAAAAACACTTCTTCCTCACTTCCTAAAATCGAGAGAAGTTTGGTAATTTCTGCATTGTATTCCAACGTCAAGCCGACCGATTTGTATCCCACCGTCGCTATGATATGCGGCATAGGATGGTCTGGAAACGTTTCTACGGCTTTTTCGGCCAGACTTAATGCGCCTTGTACCCGCCCTTCCTCCATCATATGTGCGGCCTGCTTCACTTCATTTTGCAGGGGAAGCAAGCGGTAATCGATATTATCTCCATTTACAATCACATTAAAAAAGTGATTGAATGCCCCATCTTCCAATGTCCCGGCCAGCGGTGCGCCGGAGCCTCCGGCAATGATCTGGCTCAAGCCATCAACAACCGAAAAGTTATAAACATGCACGTGTCCAACGAATACCATATCAACATTATACTGTTTGAATAGACTGGCAAGCTCATCCCGTTTTTCAGGATACTTGTTCATTGAATCCTTCAGATGTTTTATTTTCGGATATAAGGGCCTGTGTAGCATGACAAAAATAAATTTACCCTCGGCCCGCTTCAAATCCCCTTTCAGCCACTCCAGTTGTTTGCCCGTGATCTGCGACGCTTCATTCTCAAGTTCACTGCATAGAACGATAAAATGACAGTTCTTTACATCAACCGAATAATAAAGCGTTCCGGTTTCCTTGTTTTTATATCGTTCAGCAAAGGCTTCCCAGGCTAATTCCGTGTAACCGGAATGATTTCCCATCGTGATGTATAAGGGAATATTCTTTTTTCGTATCGGCGCCGTGGCTTTCTCGAAGTCGTCGAATTCTTCTCTCGCCTTCTCTTGTGAATACGCGTCATAACCCAAAACAATATCGCCAGTGTTAAGTATCAGGACAGGTTCAAGTTCGACGGCCTTTTCAACCACCTTGTGATATATGTATGGCTGTTCCGGTCGAAACACATTTGCCGGCCGGTTATCCCCCATAACAACAAAATTCAAAGCCTGTTCTTTATGCCGCTCGGCAGTGGGAAAAGTCCCACAGCCAAACAAAAAAACCAACAAAACACATACTATGAATTTTTTTTTCATGCCTTTTCCTCCTTACTTTCAGGAATCTACGTTATTTTGTAGGTCTATCTGATGTACCCCAAAACCAGATAGGAAGGCTCACACTTCTCGCCTGACGAAAAAAAATAAGGGGAGCAGGCAGGTTGATGTGTGCTTTGACTCCAAGGGACGAAATAGGGGTGACTGTGAGCACATCCTCTGGTCCGTTTGCAGGTACAGTGATGGAGAGCTCCTCCTTTCTGATGAAACTCGAAATTCCAGCCGTTAATATTTATTCAGAATTCAGTGATCTTAATCTGATCTCTAATCCTGTGTCAAATGTGTAAACGCGCCCCTTTACGACCTGTTAGATCATTCGCAATCCATTCTTCCAAAATTCCTGACAAATTCTGATAAATTAAAACCGTCTACGTCACCATCGCCGTCAAAATCTCCCTTGCAGCCTATAACTGAAAATATCATTTGAT
>JAERRQ010000401.1 GCA_016735355.1 Desulfobacterales bacterium
CCTGTCTGGCTGCGTTACGAAAGCGTAGAAATATCTTGATATTCCTACGCTTTCGCGCCTTGCCAGCCAGGCGCCTCAACACTTAAAATTGCTAACTTATTTTTGTGCGAACCATTAGGGCTCACTGTGTAACTTGAGGTGAAATATGTTAAAAGCAGGATTAGTACAGATGGATGTAAAATTTGCTGATGTGGAATCAAACCTGGCGGCGGCTGTTGACGGAATAGACAGCCTTGCAGACCTGGGCGTTGAAATCATTCTTCTTCCCGAACTCTGGTCTAGCGGGTTTGATAATCAAAAACTGATTGCCCACGCAAAACAGACCCCTGCAATAATAGAAAAGCTGCGAGAAAAGGCTGAAGATGATAATGTCATCATAGCCGGATCACTTCCGGAATTATCCGGTGATACAATTTACAACACCCTGTACCTCATTGACAAAAATGGAGATATTGCCGCTGCATACAGAAAAATACACCTTTTTACCCTTACAGGGGAAAACAAATATTTTGCCCCAGGCAACAAGGCGGTTGTCGCAAAGACTTCTATCGGGCCGGTGGGACTGATGACGTGCTATGATTTAAGATTTCCGGAACTATGTCGGTCGCTGACCTTGCAGGGAGCTCGGGTTGTTCTTGTTTCAGCGGAATGGCCTCTTGCGCGTATAGATCACTGGAATATCCTGCTTAAGGCCAGAGCTGTTGAAAACCAGATCTTTATTATTGCAGCTAATATGTGCGGTCAAGACCCCGCTTTGGTGTATGGCGGCTGCTCACAGATTGTGTCACCCCAAGGAGTAGTACTGGCAAAAGCCGGAAACAAAGCCCGCCAGCTTAGTGCTGAAATAGATATGAATGAACTTGCAGAATTCCGCAAGCGGATTCCCTGTTTAAAAGAAAGAGTTCCCGATGCATATTTTAAATAAAATCATAAAATCCGATGATATTTCCTCAAAGATACAACCCCTTAGAAAAAATGGAAAAAAAATCGTATTTACCAACGGATGCTTTGATATACTGCACGCCGGCCATGTCAGGTATCTGGCTGCCGCCGGGGCGGAAGGTGATATTTTAATTGTGGGCCTTAATTCAGATAAATCCGTAAAATTGATCAAGGGTAATAAAAGGCCTATAATCAGCCAGACCCAGAGGGCAGAAGTACTTGCAGCGCTTGAACCGGTCAATTATGTTACAATCTTTAATGAACCCGACCCATTTAAGCTGATTTGCAGGATAAAGCCGGATGTGCTTGTAAAAGGCGCAGACTGGGAAGAGAAGGATATTATCGGCGCGGATATCGTCAAAAAAAATGGGGGCAAAATTGTCAGGGTGGATATTGTTCAGCAGATTTCAACATCTGATATTATTCAAAGAATCATGGATACCATGGGGTGAGTTGTACCAGTAAAATATATGGATTTAATCAAAAAAAACGGTGTTCCGATCTTTATCTTTCCTGAGCTTGCATGCTTCGATGGTTTAAGGCACGGGATCTTCACAAGAAAGGGCGGCCGCAGTAAAAGCCCTTTTAACAGCCTTAACATCAGTTTTTCTGTGGGCGACAATACTTCGGATGTTAAATCAAACAGGGCAATTATTTCAGAATCACTTGGGGCTGAAAATCTTGTATTTCTCAAACAGGTCCACGGGGATAAAATCATTACACTCTCCAGAAAATCAGGTTTTAATATAAATAGTAAAGGTCCCTTTACCGGGGACGCAGTGATAACCGATATTAAAAAAAAAATCCTTGTAATTCAGACCGCAGACTGCCAGTCAATCCTTATCTATGATCCGGTGAGGCAGGTTGTGGCAAATGTTCATTCCGGTTGGCAGGGGAGTGTAAAAAATATTGTCGGCCGCGTCATAAAAAAAATGAACCGAAGTTTTCGTTGCAGACCCTCTGATGCAATTGTATGCATAGGTCCTTCACTGGGCCCATGCTGTGCGGAATTTATTAATTACAAAAAGGAAATCCATAAAGAATATTGGAAATACGGGGACAGGCAGAATCGTTTCAATTTCTGGTCAATCAGCGCCG
>JAERRQ010000171.1 GCA_016735355.1 Desulfobacterales bacterium
AGACGTGCAGGGCATGGCTCTTTCCAGTTATCAGGGCGGCCATATGGAATTTTTTAAATATATGGTGGATATGTTAAAAGAAAAAGGCGCTTCCCATATCAAGATTTTTGGCGGGGGGGGCGGTGTAATAGTCCCTGATGAAATCAAGGAACTGGAAGAATATGGTGTTACCAAAATATATTCCCCGGAAGACGGCGCTAAAATGGGACTCCAGGGCATTATTAATCATATGATTAAGGCCATGGATTATTCTACTGTTGAAGATGGTAATATTGATATTTCGAATTTATCAACAGAAAATAAACCGCTGATTGCAAAACTTATAACTGCTGTCGTCCAGGCCCAGGCCAGTGATAACGGAGAGTTAGAGAAGCTTAAATCAGCGCTTTCGAAACATCCGGGTGGTCACAAAACGGCTGTCATCGGTATTACCGGCACAGGCGGCGCTGGAAAATCGTCCCTGACCGATGAACTGGTGCAGCGAATCCTGCATGATTTTAAGAATATAAAGATTGCCATCATAAGTTCAGATCCGTCAAGACGTAAAACCGGAGGAGCTCTTTTAGGCGATCGTATTCGCATGAATTCCATTGAAACGCCCAGGGTTTATATGCGCAGCCTTGCCACTAGAGGATCACGATCAGAAGTTGCCGGAGCTTTGCCGGAAGCCATTGAAGTTGCTAAATCTGCGGGCTTTGATCTCGTTATAGCTGAAACGGCTGGAATAGGACAGGGCGATTCAAGGATTTCGGAAATGGTGGATCTTTCCATTTATGTGATGACAAGCGATTTCGGCGCTCCATCGCAACTGGAAAAAATCGACATGCTCGATTATGCCGACCTGGTTGTAGTGAACAAATTTGAAAAACGGGGCAGTATAGATGCGATGCGGGATGTAAGAAAACAGGTTCAGCGTAATCTGGAAGCATGGGGTAAACAACCTGAAGATATGCCGGTTTTCGGAACAATCGCATCCAAGTTCAATGACGATGGCGTAACAGCCATGTATTATGCCGTTCTCGAATTTTTCGAGAAAAAAACAGGCATTAAATTGCGATCAAAACTTCCCCGACCCGACAAAAAAATATCCTCGTCCAAAACAATCATTATTCCGTCTGAGCGATCGAGATATCTCACCGAAATTTCTGATACTGTCAGGAATTATCATAACCATACGGAAGAACAGTCAGATGCGGTTCGCAAGGCTTGGCACCTGCGCGAAACCATGAATGTTTTGGAAGAGAACAGCAAGGACGATGATGCTCCAAATCTTTTATCCCGGCTCAAGGAGGAGCTAGCTGCGGCGGAAAAACATCTGGACAAAGATACTGAAGAACTTTTGGATGAATGGGAAACAATTAAAGCTGCTTACAGCAAGGATGAACTGGTTTATACTGTCCGGAATCGCGAGATAAGGATTCCACTTTACACTGAATCACTTTCACATCTGAAGATTCCAAAAATCGTTCTGCCTAATTTTAAAGATCCGGGTGAAATCTACAGATGGATGAGAAGAGAGAATCTACCCGGCTATTTTCCTTATACAGCCGGTGTCTTCCCGATGAAACGTGTTGGAGAGGATCCGACCCGCATGTTTGCCGGCGAAGGCGATCCCTTTAAAACCAATGCCAGATTCAGGCTGTTATCCGCCGATTATGAAGCCAAACGCCTCTCCACTGCTTTTGATTCCGTTACCCTGTATGGTTACAATCCTGACCGCCGGATGGATATTTACGGTAAAATAGGTAACTCCGGTGTAAGTATTTGTACTCTGGATGATGTCAAAGTGCTTTATGGCGGATTTGATCTCTGCGCACCAAGCACCTCTGTATCCATGACAATTAACGGGCCTGCGCCTATAATGCTGGCTATGTTCATGAACACTGTCATTGATCTGGAGGTGGACAAGTATAAAGATGAAAAGGGGATGGATCCCTCCCGGGAGGAATATGATAATATCCGCTCCACGGCCTTGTCTAATGTACGCGGAACTGTCCAGGCTGATATCCTCAAAGAGGACCAGGGGCAGAATACCTGCATATTTTCTATAGAATTTGCCTTAAAGATGATGGGCGATATCCAGCAATTCTTTATTGACCATAAGGTCAGGAATTTTTATTCGGTTTCTATTTCCGGTTATCATATCGCCGAGGCAGGGGCAAATCCTATTTCACAGGTTGCCTTTACATTGTCCAATGGTTTTACATATCTTGAGTATTACCTGTCACGGGGCATGCCGGTTGACACTTTTGCTCCGAGTTTGTCATATTTCTTCTCAAACGGCATGGATCCGGAATATACTGTAATTGGTCGGGTTGCCAGGCGGATCTGGTCGATCGCTTTGCGTGAAAAATATGGAGCATCAGTCCTTTCACAGAAGCTGAAGTATCATGTGCAGACATCCGGCAGATCCCTGCACAGCCAGGATATACAGTTTAATGACATTCGGACTACTCTCCAGGCCCTGTGCGCGATTTACGATAACTGTAACAGCCTGCACACCAATTCCTATGACGAGGCGATCACGACTCCCAGCCGCGAATCTGTGCGGCGCGCGCTGGCTATCCAGCTTATAATTAACCGTGAATGGGGGCTTTCCAAAAACGAAAATATGAACCAGGGCAGTTTCGTAGTAGAAGAGCTGACAGCTCTGGTGGAAGAGGCGATTCTCTCCGAATTTGACAGGATTACAGAACGTGGCGGTGTTCTAGGTGCCATGGAAACAGGCTACCAGCGCAGCAAAATTCAGGAAGAATCAATGTATTATGAAGGCTTAAAGCATACCGGAGAGTTTCCGATTGTAGGGGTGAATATGTTCCAGGATACTGAAACCAACCTGGAAGAAGGCGCCGCAGAGATTGAACTTGCGAGAGCCACAGATGATGAAAAGGAGTCTCAATTGAAACGTCTTGCAGATTTTCATAAACTGCATGAAAAAGAGTCGCCCGAGGCCTTACTAAGTTTACAGAAAATTGCCCTGGAAGGCGGTAATATTTTTGCGGAGCTTATGGATACTGTAAAGGTATGCTCCCTTGGCCAGATAACCGAGGCTTTATATGGAGTGGGTGGTCAGTACAGGCGAAATATGTAGGTTTAGGTTTAAAAAAATGCAATATATAACCTTCCGAGGTATAATTTAAAAAAAGTTTAGATATATGATAAAATACTGTAAGGCTGGGAAGCTTTATAGCCTCCCAGCCTTACAGCCTTCCATCTTTTCAGCATTTCAGCATCTAATCCTATTACCCAAAATATTATGAAGGAGAAATTGTAAATGAAAGAAGCAGTCATTGTAAGTGCAGTGCGGACTCCCCTGGGGAGCTTTAACGGCTCGTTGGGAAAAATCGGCGCCACAGATCTTGGCGCCATAGTCATTAACGAGGCAGTAAAGCGGGCCGGTATCAAGAAAGAGGCTGTTGATGAAGTGCTGATGGGACAGGTGCTACCATGCGGTTACGGCCAGAATCCTGCCAAACAGGCTGCTGTCAGGGCCGGTATGCCATGGGAGGCTGAATGTATTACGGTTAACAAGGTTTGCGGATCTTCTTTAAAAACCGTTATGCTGGCAGCCCAGGCGATCCAGGTAGGTGATGCCGATATTCTTGTTGCCGGAGGCATGGAATGTATGAGTATGGCACCCTACTATCTGGATAAAGCCAGAACCGGATACCGTATGGGGCATGGTACTATCAAGGATCATATGATCAATGACGGCTTGTGGGATATTGTAAATGATTTTCATATGGGTATATCCAATGAACTCTGCTCTGAAAAATATAATGTCACCAGGGAAGACCAGGACAGGTTTGCTGCTGAATCTTACCGCCGCGCGCTGGCAGCCATAGAGTCCGGCAGATTCAAGGATGAGATTCTGCCGGTTGAAATACCTCAACGCAAGGGC
>JAERRQ010000209.1 GCA_016735355.1 Desulfobacterales bacterium
TTTTGCAAAAAGGTAGCCATCCATAACAAGTTTACCGGCATCGTGAATCAACCCTGCTGAAAAAGCTTCATTTTCAATAACAGGATGCTTTTTTGCAGCAATTATCTTTGCTCCAATTGCAACTGCAATGGAATGTCTCCATAAAGCCCCTGAATCCATATCATAACCCTTTAATCTTTTGCCGAGAAGGGTAGAGGATCCTGCAACTGTCAATATTTCGCTAAGGGTATTGTATCCAAGCACCACAGAGGCCTGATGTATGGAGGAGACCATCCCGCTCATCCCATAATAAGCCGAATTCGCAATTTTAAGGACCATTGCCGCTATGGCCTGGTCTTTCTCAATAACTTTGGCAATATCTTTAAAGCTCGATCTGGGGTTTGACATGATTTCACGGACTTTTGAAATAACCCGGGGCATGGGAGGCAGGTCGTCCATGGCCTTGAGGATTGAAGCCTTAAGGGCATCGTTCTCTTTATTTCCGGAAGTGTCTGTTGCCGGCGCAGATGGCGGCTCCACTCCCTTGCCAAGCAATCGGTTTAATACAACTCTCTCCTCCAGATTTAACTCAACCATTCCTTTGCATGCCGGACAAGTGAAGCTGGCCTTCTTTTTTTTGGGGAGGCGATCATCCGGAATATCATATGTTTCACCACAGCCGGGGCATTTTACTATCATTATAAGCTCCAAGAATAAATAGAAGTCATATTGTTCAGTTCCTGACTATTTGCTGTTAAAATAAATACAGGTTAAGCAATAACCGTGCCGGCTTTTGGGAATGCTTGAAGTCAGAATATATCATCAATCAGATCGGTAAGTGTCTCCAGTAATCTTTTATCGTCGGTTAACGGTAAACAAACGGCTGATCTGACAGCCTCATTATCAGGGATGCCTCTTCGTATCAGTTGAGCCGCATAAATAAGTAATCGAGTGCTTGCTCCTTCGGTTAAGCCATGCTCTCTGATGTTTCTGATTTTTCCCGCAAGAGACACAAGCTGCTTAGCGGTTTTAATTTCAATATTCCCTTCATGAGCAACAATCACAGCCTCTTTGTCGGCATCCGGATAATCAAAATCGATTGCAATAAAACGCTGACGGGTACTCTGCTTAAGGTCTTTCAGGACTGACTGGTATCCCGGATTATAAGATATAACCATAATAAAATTATCGTTAGCTTGTATAGTTTCTCCTTTTTTATCAATATAAAGAGTCCTGCGATTATCGGTTAGAGGATGAATAACAACCGTAGTATCCTTGCGTGCTTCCACTATCTCATCAAGATAGCATATAGCACCCTCGCGCACTGCTTTAGTCAGCGGGCCGTCATTCCATACGGTCTCGTCATTCTTCAACAGGAAACGTCCGATTAAATCTGATGCAAAAAGGTCTTCATGGCAGGCAACCGTTATCAGACTGCGGTTTAAGCGAAACGCCATATATTCAATAAACCTTGTTTTACCACATCCTGTGGGGCCTTTCAGCATAATGGGAACTCTTTCATAATAAGCGGCTTCAAAGAGTGTAACCTCATTAGACGTTTCAAGGTAAAAGGGCTCTGCGGCGGATATAAGACTTTTATTTTTTGTTTGGTGCTTCTGCTCCTGCTTCTGCTTCATAAAGGGAACCGACCTATAATCTATACTTGATTTTGCTATATTTATATTGCATTGATTAAAAAAAAATATTAAGTATATTAGCTTTAAAAAAATAAACAAGGAATTTTGCAGAAAATGCCGGGTATAAATAAAAATGATGCTGTGCATCATATTGATCTGGAAGACAAAGAAATTATTATTATAGGTACTGCGCATGTATCTAAAGAAAGTGCCGAACTTGTACAATCCGTTATCAATGAGGAGAAACCTGACACTGTTTGCGTTGAACTGTGCGAGTCGAGGTATCAGGCCATCAGGCAAAAAAAAAAATGGCTTGAGATGGATATCATCAAGGTCATTAAGGAGAAAAAAGCATTTCTCTTGCTTTCAAACCTTCTTCTGGCCTCCTTTCAAAGGAGGATAGCTGCAAAGTTGGAAGTAAAACCGGGCGAGGAGATGCTAAGGGCCATAGAAACAGGTGAATCCGTAGGCGCGGAGATATATCTCGCTGATCGTGACATACGCATTACGCTGTCAAGAACATGGCGTATCATGGGCCTTTGGCAAAAAATTAAACTTCTATTCCAGATGGTCATCTCCCTGGGGCAGGTAGATGATATTGATAAGGAAGAAATAGAAAGGATGAAGCAGGAGGATATACTTGAAACAATCCTCTCTGAAGTAGGAGAATCCATGCCTGTATTAAAAAAAATCCTGATAGATGAAAGGGATCTATACCTTACTTCCAGGATTAAATCAGCCCCTGGTAAAAAGATTGTAGCTGTTGTGGGCGCAGGCCATGTTCCGGGTATCAAGAATCACTTTCATGAGCATATTGATCTTAGTGAACTGGAACAAACTCCGCCCAAAAGCAAGGCGTCGGGATTTATAAAATGGTTGATTCCATCGGTGATTGGTCTTTTTATTATAATAGGTTTCTTTTACGGCGGTGCAGGAACCGGCACTGATATGGTAAAATGGTGGATTATAGCCAATGGCCTTTTTGCCGGTATAGGAGCAATAATAGCTCTGGCTCATCCCCTTACAATATTTTCTTCAATCATGGCCGCCCCGTTAACATCCCTTAATCCTATGATTGCGGCCGGTTGGGTGTCAGGGCTGGTAGAGGCGATGATGCGAAAACCTAAAGTAAAAGACCTTGAAAATCTTTCCCAAGATATCCTTTCCATAAAAGGCTTCTGGGGAAATAAGGTCACCAGAATACTTCTGGTTGTAGTGTTTACAAATCTTGGCAGCTCCCTGGGAACCTTTGTGGCAATTCCCTTGATGTTAAAAGTGCTGTAACAAGATCTTAAAATTTGATACAAGGCCAGGGGGAGGAAGGCTTATTGTAATACTCCTATGACCTACAACGGACCGATAACGCAGTGAAATTATTTATGTGAGGATATAGCCGAACCTGAAAAATAATGAACTTATACCTCTGCTTTGCAAGTTCGGCTATTCGTGAAGGAATCCTAAACAGGTTATTCAAGACCATGTGTTGTCAACGCTTCTTTGACCTTGGCTTCTTTGATTTTATTTTCGTGATCCCTTTTTTTAATAGTTGCTTCATTAACTTTAAGCATAAGCTGTTCCAGGTCGCACGGCTTCATAAGGTAATCAAAAGCCCCTCGCTTCATGCCTTCTATAGCGTTTTCCACTGTAGCATGCCCTGTAAGCATAATGACCTCAATAATAGGATATGACTTTTTTATCCTCTCCAAGGTCTCCAACCCGTCAATTCCCGGCATTTTTACATCAAGGATAACAACATCTGTATTACGATTTTTATCAATTTTTTCCAAGGCTTCCAAGCCGCTAAAGGCATTCATAACCTTGAGTTCTCTTTTTTTCAAACGTTTTGTCATGGTTTCCACGAAAGGAGCTTCATCATCAACTAACATAACCAGTGGTTTAAGCATACCTCTATCCTCCTTTTAAGACTTTTGAAAAAAGTCTTTTTTGTGCTTATTATATTTAAATCAAATATCTCTTAAATCTCGAACAATTAAATTATTTCAAAAAGCAAGTTGAGTGTCAAGTGGCAAAATATAACATAACAGGCCAAACGCGGTCATACATCACTTAAGATTTTTTATACGATCAATCCGGCTAAGTATTTTGGTTATACGGATGCCGTATTTCTGGTTTTCAACAATTACTTCTCCTTTGGCTATCAGTTTGTCGTTTGCCAAAATATCTAGCGGTTCACCTTCAAGATTGGAAAAACTGATTGAGGAACCAGGGCTCAAAGCAATAAGATCTTTTATCTTGATTCTGGTTCGGCCCAGTTCAACGGTTAATTCTACCGGGATATCAAGAACCAAATCCAGCTTTTTTTCATCCTCCTCTATTACAGAAGCATCACCAGCGGCCCTTGCGTGATCCTCAGGAGCAGGGCGTGTCTCTGTAAGCTTTTCATCTTCGGGGGCTGGCCCTTCCGCAGCAGAAGCACCGGAAACGAGGTTGTCAATATTTTTTTGTTGATCATCAGCCGCTGCAATTGCAGTGATTTCTTTTACCGCTGCCAGGCTTTTCTGTTGTGCTGCTTCATCTATCTTGACACATACTTCAACGGTAACTTCATGATGCTCGAACTTAAAGGTAAACCGTTCGTATCTATCCATATTTAAAACAGAAATTTTGAAATTTTTGCCGGCGGTAATTGAGGGGGGTGAGATTACGCACTCCAGGCCGGAATCGCAAAAGGCTGTTTTAAGATTTCCTCCTATTATGTTGGTCATTTCACCGATAACATCCTTAATATCACCCTCATTTTCGATTTCATCAACAGAAATGCCTAACATATTTGCTGTAATAACATGGGCAAATTCTTCGCTAACTCTTACATTGATACTACCGTTAACATCTCCTGCAAAATTGACCGTACCTACATGTTTTGGCGTATCAGCAGGCTCCTGATCGGCTGTATCGGTTAATTCAAGAGCCATGGAAAGCATGGCATCAAAAAATTCAATCACTTTATCACCGGTGGATGATATTATATCCATTGTGCCGAATTTTTGAATATCTATGCTTGAAAGTTGCTTTTTTGCGTCAACTGCAGATTTATCCTCGGGTTTTAAGGCGATCTCGATTAATATTTTATGCCCCGTGCTTATAAAAATATAATTTTCATACCGCTCCATGTGCATTGATTCAATGGCAAAACTCATGCCGGTTGTAATTGAGGGCGTAGAGATAACGCAATTCATGCCGGCATCATTAAAATTAGATTTAAGGTTACCGCCGACAATATTGCATACCTCAAGGATCACGTCATTGATTTCATCTTCGCCTTCAATCTCATCAACTTCCATACCCAGCATGCTTGCGGTCATTACTCGGGAAAACTCGTCGCTTACGGTAATAGCTATACTGCCCATTAAATTACCGGCAAAACTTAATGAACCGGTTATTCTTCCGCCTTCAAAACCAGGCGATCCTTCCGAAGCGGATAGTTCCACATCCATGGAAAGCATTGTTTCAAACAGTTCATTTGTAGATTCCACAATTGATTTTTTTATGTCAAATGTCTTGAGTGCTTCCATATTATTTTTCCCTATATTTTCTATAGAATTTGCCCCCAAGAAATTGTCCCGATAAAAAAGCACAAACAAAAATTGGCAGAGTCTTTAGTTGCCATCCTGTACCTGTAACAAGACGGAGTAAAATAACAATAGGAACAGGGATATGCACTGCCAGGAACCAGTAGCGTGAAAATTTATTAGTTTGCACCCTCCAGAAACCGAATGGAAGATTAATAATCAGTACAAAAATCGCAATTAAGCAGTAATTTTTCATCATTTATTACGATTGAGTCAATTTGCAGGGATTATTCATTAAACGGATTATTAACCATTATGGTTTCATCTCTTCCCGGGCCTACAGAAATGATCTGAGCCGGTGTTTCCGCAAGCTCCTCTATCCTTTTTATATATTTTTTGGCATTATTCGGCAGTTCTGCCAATTGTGTGATGCCGGAAATATCTTCTTCCCAGCCCGGCAAACTTTCGTAAACAGGTCGGCATAAGCCAAGCACTTTTATATCGGATGGAAAATCATTAATTACCCTTCCCTCACATTCATAGCCGGTACAGATCTTTAAAGATTCCAGGCCGCCAAGCACATCGAGTTTAGTGATGACCAGGCCGGTCAGGCTGTTCAGACGGACCGCATTTTTTAGTATAACCATATCAAGCCATCCGCAGCGGCGTTTCCTGCCGGTTGTAGCACCAAATTCCGCACCTTTCTCCTGAATTCTCTCACCTGTGGCATCAAAAAGTTCCGATGGAAAAGGGCCTTCCCCAACCCTTGTCGTATATGCTTTTACGATGCCGAGTATTCCGGAGATTCTTTTCGGTCCGATTCCTGCACCGCTGCATGCATTTCCTGCAACAGTATTTGATGAAGTCACGAAAGGATATGTGCCGTGGTCAATATCCAGATGAGTACCCTGGGCGCCTTCTAAAAGCACCTGCTTGCCTGATTTTATCTCGCTATCAATAATAACCGATACATTTGTAACATGTGAGGCCAGTCTTTTTGCGTATAGATTATATTCCTCGATGATTGCGTTGAGATCTAATGTGGGCGCTGAAAAACGATGCTCAAGATAAAAGTTTTTTTCATCAAGCACTATTTTTAATTTTTCTATAAAAACTTCCGAATCTATCAGCTCGCCGAACCTGATCCCCATTCGGGCTGCCTTGTCTTCATAAGCGGGGCCGATGCCCCGGCCGGTGGTGCCGATTTTGTCATCACCCTTTTTCTTTTCCCGTTCCAGATCTATCAGCTTATGATACGGCATTATAATATGAGCTTTTTCACTAATTTTAAGTTTGTCAAATCCCACCTCAATCCCCATAACCCTTAATGCATCAAGCTCGTCAATCAAAACCTTTGGATCCACAACCATACCATTACCGAGAATGCATGTTTTCCCCTGAAGAATACCGGACGGTACCAGGTGACTGATAAACTGCTTTCCATCTACAACAAGTGTATGCCCGGCATTATTACCTCCCTGAAACCTTATAACAATATCCGCATCTTTGGAGAGAAGATCGACAATTTTACCTTTACCCTCATCGCCCCATTGTGTTCCGATAATTACTATATTAGGCACTTTTTACTCCTTCTCTTTTCTATGAAAAAATCTCTGATCAAATTGCCGCATGCCTTCCCGCACACATCACCGGTTATCTCCGGATGATGATTCAATCTTTTATCATCAGTAAAGCAATAGAGTGAACCTGCAGCACCCCATTTTGGATCTCTTGCGCCATAAATCACTCTTTTTACGCGAGCATGAATTAAAGCTCCCATACACATTATACAAGGTTCTATAGTAACATAGAGTGTTGTATTTAACAACCTGTAGTTGGCAAGCATTGCGGAAGCTTTCCTTATAGCAAGAATTTCGGCATGTGCCGTAGGGTCGGATAGTGCTATGACCAGATTATGCGCCATTGCCAAGATTCCCCCTTTTTCATCCACCAGCACAGCTCCAACAGGTACCTCATTTTGAAGCTTTGCTTTTCCAGCTTCCTTTAAGGCAAGATTCATAAATTTAGTATGATCTTCCTGGGGGGTAAGGTCTTCATTTTTTATGGATTTGTATTTTTTATACACCTAACTCCCCATTATTTTTTTTGCCTGTCAAGAATGAAGCCCCAACTCTCTCCATTTTGATGCGCTTGATAAATATGCTTGATAAATATATTATGGTAATTTACAAAATGATATGGTAGGTGTCAAATTATGGATTTAAAAACGCAAGCAGAAAAATTTAAAAGAAACAAGTATCCTGTTAAGGACAAATTCGATTTTGAATCCGGGTACCTAACAAAAAGCCCATGCAAGGAATGCGGCTCAAGAGAGCATTTCCCCGCGTGTATAAACAACTGCAGCCTTCTCGGCAAAATACATTCCCATTTAGTAAATGTAATTTCCTGCTCGCGTCGCTAACAAGCGCCTGTCAATACACACTGTTTAAGCACAGGAGCTGTTTAAGAACGGGAGCTGCAAGTAACTGTCAGATTTATTTTTAAATTATTTATTATCAGTGGGCATTTATCTTGTTATCTAATATACCGGAACTTCTTGAAAAGTTATAATTATTTATTGTAAATGAATTATTTAAAAAAAATAAATAGCTATTCTTATAATATATTCAAATTTCAGCAATCCGGAATCTGGCAAATTCGGCTGTCTGATCAATCCCCAGTAAAACGATTGATCATAAAATCTTTACAAATTATTCTGATGACTATCCGCGGTTTTAACAAAGACAAGTGTTATTTAATGGCCTCTGCCTTAACCTTCTGGTCTTTGTTATCAATTGTGCCGGTTGCAGCCCTGGCATTTGGGATTGCTAGCGGATTCGGATTCAAACAACTGCTTGAAAGACTGCTACTGGAAAAAATGCCCGGGCAGGAGGAGGTAATTTTACAAGTAGTCGATTTTTCAAATTCGTTACTGGAGAAGACAAAGGGAGGCCTTATAGCCGGTATAGGTGTTTTATTTCTTTTCTGGGCTGTTATAAAAGTATTGGGGAATATTGAACAGTCCTTTAATGATATCTGGAAGTTAGATAAATCCAGAACCTTGGTCCGCAAAATTGGAGATTATCTTTCATTGATGATTATCTGTCCCTTTATTTTTATAGTATCCAGCTCCGTTACCCTTTTTATAACAACCAGGATAACCCAGCTTACCGAAAGAATTGCTCTGCTCGGTATAATCAGTCCCCTTATATTTTTCAGTTTCAAGCTGGCCCCATATATTTTGATATGGGTACTTTTTACATTCATTTATATGATAATGCCTAATACCAGGGTGAATTTCAGTTCCGGTCTGCTGGGCGGAATTGTGGCAGGCACTCTTTACCAGTTGATCCAGCGGGGATATATCACATTCCAGATTGGTGTATCCAATTATAATGCTATATACGGGAGTTTTGCAGCATTACCCATGTTTTTGCTTTGGCTTCAAATCAGTTGGCTGGTTGTTCTTGCAGGTACGGAATTATCCTATGCTCACCAGAGTCTTGATAAAAATAACTTTGAACCGGATGCCGGAGAAATAAGTCTGACTTTCAAAAGATTATTAGCGCTTCAGATCGTTCATCTTCTAGTAAAAAATTTCTCCATGTGCAAGGAGCCTTTAGCAAAAGCCCAGCTATCAGAATCACTTGGGGCGCCGGAAAAAATTGTTTCAAGTCTGCTTGGCGAACTTATGGATTGCAAAATCGTTTCCTGTGTTTGTTATGATGATGGAGAGATTGCAGCATATCAGCCGGCAGTGGATATACGCAAATTGTCAATCTCTTATATTCTGAATGCTATGGACAAACAGGGGATTGATGACATACCATTAAAAAAGAGTCATGGATTTGATGTGTTGTCCCAATCATTAAAAACCATGAAGGAGGCTTTAGAGCAATCCGGGGCCAACATTCTGCTTATGGATCTTGAATATCCTCAAACTAATAGGGATAACTATATAAAATAATGTATAACAATATTAATGAAGAAGAAATTATAAAACGTATAAAAAAGATCAAGAAAAAACTTGGGGAAGAACTTGTAATACTGACCCACCATTATCAGAGGAAAGAAATCGTATACCTTGGTGATTATGGGGGGGACTCTTTTGCTCTGTCCCGGCAGGCGGCAATGGATAATGATGCCGGTTTTATTATTTTTTGCGGGGTTAATTTTATGGCTGAAAGCGCTGAAATCCTTTCCCAGCCCCATCAGACAGTCCAAATTCCGGATCTTGATGCCGGTTGCTGGATGGCTAATATGGCCGATATTTCCATTGTTGACGAGTCCTGGGAACAGGCAGTATCGGTTATAGGGGAAGATAAGATAACACCTGTTGTTTACATGAACGCCGATGCGGTGGTAAAGGATTTTTGTGGAAAAAACGGAGGCATCATATGCACATCCTCGAATGCACCTGAAGCCCTTAAGTGGAGTTTTAACAGGCGTGAAAAAATTTTCTTTTTTCCTGACAAACACCTTGGCCGTAACACCGGCAACAGATTGGGCATTCCTCCTGAAGAGGTTATAATATGGAATCCTGAAACGCCATTTGGCGGGAACACCAAAGAGGCTATCAAAAAGGCCAAAATTATCTTATGGGAGGGTTATTGCCTGGTACATACCCGTTTTCAGGTTGAAGATATTTTAAAAATGAGAAACAAATTCCCGGATGCAAAAGTTGTTGTTCACCCTGAATGTCCACAGGAAGTGGTAGGAGCAGCCGATGCCGCCGGTTCAACCAGTTTTATTGTAAATTATGTGGACCAGGCACCTGCAGGTGCAACAATTGTAATCGGCACTGAAATCAATCTGATAGACCGTCTTGCCTTTGAATATCCTGAAAAAAAAATACTTGCACTCAAACATTCTCTCTGTCCCAACATGTCTAAAATAACTCTTCAGAAGCTTTTATGGTCTCTGGAAAATGTGGGAAAGGTCAATGTTATAAAAGTGCCGGACAAAATAAAAAAGGGCGCAAAAAAAGCGCTGGATAGAATGCTTACATTATGAATAAAGGTAGAACAAATTGACAAAATTACCATGTCTTAAAATAGCGAACCGAACTTTTGAATCACGCCTCCTCATGGGAACCGGGAAATTTTCTTCCAATGATGTCATGAAAGAGGCCATTGCTGCTTCCGGAACTGAAATAGTTACCGTTGCACTTCGCAGGGCCGATTTGTCAAATCCGGATAATAATATTATCGGGGCGATAGATACTGACAAATATCTTCTTCTACCTAATACAAGCGGCGCCCGTGATGCTGATGAGGCCGTACGTTTAGCCCGTATTGCGAGAGCAGCCGGATGCGAACCCTGGATAAAACTTGAAGTAACCCCTGATCCTTATTATCTTCTCCCTGATCCCATAGAGACGCTTAAAGCAGCCGAGATACTGGTAAAAGAAGGCTTTATTGTGCTCCCCTACATTAATGCGGATCCCGTACTGGCAAAACGGCTTGAAGATGCAGGTACTGCTACTGTCATGCCTTTAGGATCGCCGATCGGGACAAATAGGGGACTTAAAACCGCTGATTCCATACGCATCATTATAGATCAGGCTCAGATACCGGTCGTGGTTGACGCAGGGCTCGGCGCACCGTCACACGCTTCTCAAGCCATGGAGATGGGAGCGGATGCAGTGCTTGTTAACACTGCAATTGCAGTCGCCTCAGACCCCATAGGCATGGCCAATGCTTTCAGACTGGGTGTTGAGGCCGGATTTACAGCCTGCATGGCCGGATTAGGCAAAGAAAAAATTAAGGCTGAAGCAAGTTCACCTTTGACAGGATTTCTCAGGAACAATTCATAATGAGCTTTGCCGACAAAATAAAAGGATATAACTGGGATACCGTCAAATCGGCTATCCTCGCAAAAACAGCCGATGACGTGAGACGTGCTCTTTATACGGACATAAGAACATATAATGATCTCCTTGCTCTTCTTTCTCCTGCGGCCGAACCTTTTATAGAAGATATGGCCCAACAGGCTCACAGGACAACCTTACGTAGGTTTGGCAAAATAATCCAGATGTATGCGCCTCTATATGTTTCAAACAAATGCTCCAATTCGTGCCTTTATTGTGGATTTAACCGTACAAATAAAATAGATCGAAAAACACTTACGGAAAAAGAAGTAATGCAGGAGGCGGAAACCATTTACAATTCGGGCTTTAGACATATTCTCCTCGTAAGCGGGGAAGCCCCGAAAGATGTACCGGTTTCTTACTTTTGTCGTATTGCCCAAAGTTTAAAAATTTTTTTCTCATCCATCTCGATTGAAATTTATCCCATGGATACAGAGGAATACAAATCTCTAATTAAAAGCGGCGTAGACGGTTTAACTGTTTACCAGGAGACCTACAATAGAACAACCTATCGACAAGTGCATCCGGCAGGGAAAAAGCGTGATTACAAATGGCGACTTATGACGCCGGACAGGGGCGGAATAGCCGGATTCAGGCGTATTAACATAGGCGCTCTGCTTGGGTTGTCGGACTGGAGAGTTGAGGGTGCTTTCACAGGACTGCATGCCATCTACCTTATGCGAAAATACTGGCAAAGCCTTATTTCTATTTCCTTTCCCAGGCTGCGCCCGGCAACAGGCGGATATGAGCCTGATTATCCTGTAAATGATTCAGCCCTGGCACAGCTTATATGCGCTTTCAGGCTCTTACTGCCGGATGCCGGACTGGTAATATCCACCAGGGAGCCGGAGCTACTGAGAAATAACCTGATGCCTTTGGGAATTACCCAGATGAGCGCTGGAAGCAGAACTTCTCCAGGCGGATATTCCCTGGAAGCACATGCTGATAATCAATTTGAGATATCCGATATAAGGTCTCCGGAAGATGTTGCAAGAATGATAACCTCAAGCGGTTATGAACCTGTCTGGAAAGACTGGGACAAAGCCTTCCTGGAAGGATAACCGTTCACGGTTGTCGGTTTACAGTTAACGGTTAAAAAACATAGCAAAACTCGAATTCTAAACTGGGAATCAAAAGTTTGCTTTTACAAGGCTCTGTGTAAAAGGTTCCCAAATTTTGCATGGTAACCCAGATTGTAACGGATGATCGAAGTTTAATGATTGAAATATTTTAGGTATAAATTTCAAAATTTTTGATTTTTTCAACCGTGAACTGATAACTGTAAACCGTGAACGGTTACAAATATTTCAATACATCACTCATGGCATATATGCAAGTTACTACCTTCACTACCTCGCAGTAATCTCCTTGCCTTCGGCTATTAATCCATGCTAAATTTTCACGTAACACAGGAATACTTAGGGAACTTACGGGGGATTTTAACCCCATAAGCTCACGCCCGTGCCGGGCGTACACAAATTATTTTATAGGACAGGCAGGGTCGGCGCATTTTTGTCATTCTCATATTTTGATATACAAAAGGCGGGCTTAAAAATGGAAAAAA
>JAERRQ010000292.1 GCA_016735355.1 Desulfobacterales bacterium
CCCCCCGAAAGCTGATGGGGCAAGGCAAACATTCTCTCTTTGGCATCAGAAATGCCGACCTTCCCCAGCCATTGTTCCGACAATTTCCAGGCCTCTTTTTTGCTGATTTTTCTATGCATCCTTATGGTCTCCACCATTTGATTGCCAATGCGATGCAAGGGCGACAAAGCGGCCGAGGGTTCCTGAAATATCATGCTTATTTCCCGGCCGCGGATCCTCCTCATCTCTTTTATGCCAAGTTGAAGAAGATCTTTACCATTAAACAAAATTTTTCCATTTGCAATTCTTCCGGGAGGCGAAGGTATAAGTCGGGTTATGCTGAGCGCCGTAACGGTTTTTCCGCAGCCTGATTCACCAACCAGCCCGACAATCTCACCCCTGCCTATATTTAAAGAAACCTGGTCAACAGCATTGAAAACACCTTCGTCTGTTTTAAATGTTACGGTAAGATCATTTATGTTCAGTATTTTTTCAACCATCTTTTATTCCAGCTTTGTATAACGTCTGGGGTCGAATGCATTTCTTATCCCTTCACCAACAAAGACGCCGCACAGCATAACAATGAATAGAGCCAGCGAAGGGTAAAGAATAAGCCACCAGGCCCACCTGTATTGCTGTGCCTGAAACAGAAGTTCACCCCAGCTGGGGGTAGGAGGCGGCAGCCCGAAACCTAGGTAATCTAACGCTGCCAGGGAGCCTATGGCCCCTACCAGCGAAAAGGGAAAAAATGTTATAACCGGCGCCATTGCATTAGGAAGGATATGTTTGAATATTATCTTACCTGAAGGTACACCCAAACATTTTGCGGCTTCAACAAAAGGCTGCTGCCGTAACCGCAGGAATTCAGCCCTGATATAATACGAAATTCCGATCCAGTTAAACAGCCCATAGCAGACCAGCAAAAGAGAAAAACTCCTGCCGTAGACAGACCCCATAAGAATCATAATATAAAGAAACGGCAACGCGCTCCATATCTCAATCAGCCGCTGACAGCCAATGTCAACAAAGCCGCCATAATACCCCTGTATTGCGCCGGTAAGGATGCCCAAAGTCATTGAGCAGGCAACAAGCATAAGGCCAAAAGTCATTGAGGTTCTGAGCCCGTAAAGAATTCTTGCAAGAACATCACGTCCGGCTCCGTCTATTCCCAAAAGATGCTGGTGCACAGGGTGGAAAGGGAATCTCACATCGTTTTTTATAAAATTTGCAACATAATGCTTACCGTTTATAAGCAATTTATAAGAATCGACAGGCTTTGAAAATCGTTTTCCAACAAAATATAACAAGCTTTCTTTCTCTGTATTTAAAATTTTATCCCATATCCCTGATGCCCGATTCAAACTGGTAATCTTGATCAGATCAGATTCATGATTTTTTTTAAAAACAAGTCTGTATGTTGCACCGGGTTCTTCTTTTTCCCGGAATGTCAGCCTGACGGTTTTAGGAAATTTTTTTCTTGGGGAAAAATTTGAAAGAGATATCTCAATTTTTTTGCCGGATTTATTATAAGCTTTAAATATAACGCGTGGTGATTTACTATTGTCAAACCTCTTTATCACGGCGCTGTATAGTTCCGCGGGAAGGTCAAAATAATCAGTCAGAACGAGTCCATGAATTTTATTTTTTTCCTTACCTATAAAGGGATGAAAAGAGGTTGATCCGGCAATGGAATAATTTTTTCTTATATTAACGCTGCCCATCAATGGCAGGGGCGTAATCTCCAGGCAAACATTGTTCTCGATTTCGATTGAATCGGGTTCTATACTTTCAAAGGGACCAAAAGGAATCGGCGGAAATACCATAAAATTATCCGAATTATCTGTAAAAACTTTGCTATTATTGATTTTTTTATAATCCGGTCTGGTTTGATTGCCGTTTTGTTTGAAAATATCCTCAGAGTAAAATTTGGATACAGGAAAAAACGAATTTCCGTTAAATCTGATATATATTGGAACATTATTGCAAAGCAATTCCGAGCAAAGGCTTACCAAATACAAAATAACAAGAATCCATAAAGCGATATAAGCGAGCCTGACCTCCCTGAAGCGCTGCAGTCTCTTTAACGTTAATGGATTTTTGAAAATTTTTTCCAGCATATTATGTTTTCTAAAACTATACCTCAAAAATCTAAAGAGAGTGCCGCTTATTATTGTTTTTGAAAATTAATTCTTGGATCAATAATAACATATGCAAAATCAGATATGATATTGCCAAGCAGTCCCAAAATAGATGTTAATGCTAAAATGCCCATAAATACCGGATAATCACGGCCTACAATCGATTCAAGGCTCAGTCTTCCCATTCCGGGAATCTCGAAAACCTGCTCAATAATAACCGATCCTGCAAACATTATGGAAAGTATGGAGCCGAATCCGGTGGCTATAGGTATCAGTGAATTCCGCAGGGCATGACCCCATACCGCCCTGCTGTAACTACCTCCCTTTGCGAGAACGGTGCGGATATAATCCTTGCCGATTTGATCGAGCAGTGAATTTTTCATAAGCAGCGTAAGAACGGCAAAATTGCCGATCATATAGCATAGCACCGGAAGAAACATGTGCATGCAAATATCTTTCGTTTTTTCATAAAACGAAAGATCCGTGAAATATTCCGAATGGAATCCTGTAACAGGAAAAAAATCCCATAAACCTTCCACCGTGCCGCAAAAAAACATCTTTAAAACCATTCCGAATGCAAACGCAGGAACAGCATACCCGGCAAAGACGATAATGCTGGAAGCCAGATCGAACATCTTGTTATGTTTCAGGGCTTTCAAAATCCCCAGTGGAATGCAGATAAGGTAGGAAAGGATAAAACCTGTAACGCCGAATATAAGGGATACCTTAAAACGTTCTTTGATAAGCTGCCAGGCAGTTTTGTTGGGGAATTTATACGATTCCATCTTCATCCCGAGCCTTTCACTCACAAGCCATTTCCAGTAACGCTTTGCAAAAGGTTGGTCAAAGCCGAAATGTTTTTCTATGGCCTTGCGCTGTTCTTTGGAAATGGATCCGCTTTCTCCGGAGCCGCCTGTGGATTCTGCGCTTCCGATCCCTTTCATTCTCATAACAGCCTGTTCCACAGGACCGCCGGGAATAAATTGTGTTAACCCGAAGCATAAAAACGTGATGCCTATAAAAGTGGGAATCACTAAAAAAAATCTTTTTATAAAATAATCGAATGTTTCCATGTCATTAATCCGTTGACAGTTTGTATGTTTAAAAATATCTCAATACATCACTCATGCCATATATGCAAGTTACCTTCACTACCTCGCAGGGCAATCGCATTTGGTAAACCGTAACAAAGCGGAATGGATGGAATTATTTTGGAACGTGTGCTGTTTGAGTATGTTAGAGCTTGTTAAGAAAAAACAGGTTTATTATCAGCATTTTTTAATTTTACATATATTGCAACACTTTTAACCTGGTTTAAATTCTTGCCTCTGTTTTTTCTTTACAAGCTTTTATATACGAGTTCACACGATCCAAAATAATTTTATCCATGCAGCGGTATTATGGCACAATTCAGCCAAATGCGGTTCCCCTGCACTACCTCGCGGCAATCTCCTTGCCTTCGGTTATTAATCCATGCTAAGTTTTCACGTAACACTCGAATACTTACAGGGGATTTTAACCCTATAAGCTCACGCCCGTGCCGGGCGTACACAAATTATTTTATAGGACAGGCAGGGTCGGCGCATTTTTGTCATTCTCATATTTTGATATACAAAAGGCGGGCTTAAAAATGGAAAAAA
>JAERRQ010000144.1 GCA_016735355.1 Desulfobacterales bacterium
GACCAAGTTACCCCCCTCTGAGCAGAGCCTTCAGGCAGGTGACGGCGCAATCGGGGAGCTTGTAAAATTATTTGACGAATTAGCATCCCAACCGGAATTATTGCGTGGTTTATCTCATGAACTGATTGATCTTGATAAAAAAATCCCTAAAGAATTAAAAAAAGAACTTCAAGAGAATCCTGATGGAATCGGGCTGGATGATATTGAATGGCTTGGAAGCCTGGTGGAACAAGTGCGGCCGATGCTCATTCAGAGGCTGATACGAAAAGGGGATTTTGAATGAAGATTCTTGAGATGAGGATTCTTGCGTATGGTCCTTTTACCGACAAGATTATTGATTTAAGCGGTGGCAATCAGGGCCTGCATGTAATTTATGGGCCCAATGAGGCCGGCAAAAGTTCGGCCCTGCGGGCATTGCGAAACCTGCTTTACGGTATCCCCGAGCGATCAACGGATGATTTTTTGCATCCCTACTCCAAAATGCGTATCGGAGCATCCATTCAATCAAGCAGGGGAGATGTGCTGGAATTTATTCGGCGCAAAGGGAGGAACAATACGCTTCGTTCCGGGGATGACCTGACAGTGATTGAAGAATCACTGCTGGGTCGATTTTTAAACGGGGTCGGCCCTGATCTTTTTGTGACCATGTTCGGCATCGACCATAACGACCTGGTGAGCGGGGGCAAAGAGATTATAAGTGGCGGCGGAAGCATGGGGCGGCTTATTTTTGCCGCAGGATCGGGCGCTTCCAATCTTCGTGAAGTTCAGGAAAAACTCAAGTTCGAGGCTGACGCTCTTTTCAGACCCTCTGCCAAGAAACCGAAAATTAATGAAACCCTGGGCAATATAAACAGGAATCGTAAAGAGATACGTGATGTCCAGTTGTCCGGCCGGCAATGGATCACACATGATCAGTCTTTGCGCCGCGCAATGGATCGCAAGCAGGCCGTTGAAAAGGATTTAGCGGAAAAAAAACGTGCTATGCACCGCCTGGAACGTATCCGGGAGGCTTTACCGGTTATTGCCAACCGCAAAGAGCTGATCAATAAATTCGAAATCTACGCCTCTGCAACGCTTTTACCGGAAAAATTCCCGAAGCAAAGAAGCGATCTGCTCACAAAGCTGAGGATGGCGGAAAACGATCGTAATCAGGCGCTTAAAAGCCTGGAGATTACCCAAAAAGATCTATCTGAGCTTAAAATTTCCAAAAATTTGCTCGAAAATTCAGAGTTGATTGAAGAAATACATCGGGACTCCGGGAGTCAGGGTAAAGCTGCCCGGGATTCTCTTCAGTTACAAACGCGTCTGAGCATCCTGCGAGGCGAAGCAAAGGAAATTCTTCACAGTCTGCGGGACGGTTTAACTGTGGACGATGCTGAAAAATTGAGGATCAAGAAGTCTGAAGCGGTTCGTATACAGGACCTGGGAACAAAGTTTGAACGGATCAGCACACGTATAGATGCTGCCCGCGAGGTAATTCCTAAATTTGAGCATCGGATTGTGGGGATTGGCAAACAGCTGGAAAAATTTAAAATTCCCAGAAATATCTATACTTTAAAAAATGCTATATCCCAAGCCGAAGAATACGGAGCTTTAGAAAAACACTGTCGTAATGAGCAGACTGAAATCAGTATTATTTTAAAATCGCTGAATCTGGAGCTTGACAAACAGAATTTGTGGTCAGGAACAATCGAAAAACTTGAGTCGCTTCCAGTGCCTTTAATAGATACGATAAGCATCTTTGAGGATAAAACCGGCGAGGCGAAGCTTGGGCACAATAGCTTAAAAAAGGATTACGGAACACTTGATAAGCGGCTGGCGGATATTGAAAGGCGGATCAACGAACTCAGGCTGCAGCAGGAAGTGCCTGGCGAGGAGGATCTTAAAAAGGCAAGAGAAGAGAGAGATTCAGGGTGGCTGCTTGTTGCATCTGTTTTAGACGGCAAATCCCTGCAGGATGAAAAAATTGACGGTTACATAAAGGGGGTACCGTCGGCAGGTACTTTGCCGGAGGCATTTGAAATCCGTGTTCGGAAGGCGGATGAAATTTCCGACAGGCTAAGGCGGGAGGCGGACCGGGTCGCGGCCAAAGCCAAATTGATC